>JABMMN010000042.1 GCA_013205535.1 Candidatus Planktophila sp. | reverse complement strand
TCTGCAATCGGCACAGACCGAGCCGCCACCAACCAGTGAGAAATAGCGATGTGGGCCAGGTGATTCACAGCTTGAGCAGATTGTCATGGATGGGGCGTACCCTGCAACGGCCAATGATCGCAATAAAAAAGCATCGAGGATCAACAACGGTTCGTAGCGATTTTCAGCCAGCGCCTTCATCCCTCCGACAACTAATCCGAACTCTTGCAGGGCGGGCTCCTTCTCTTGACTTGTAAAGCGTTCGGCCGCCTCCAATATCGCTGAGGCGACGGTCCAGCGCTGATAATCCTGCGTCAGTGCCTCTCCATAGTTCATCAGCGCCTCGACCTGGGTGATAGTGTCAAAGCTCTTACCGGTGTACAACTGGATGTCTACGTGGCTGCCCGGTTCAAGACGGGCACCAAACTTCGATTTCGTGCGGCGCACACCTTTGGCAACCCCACGGATTCGCCCATGATCGCGAGTCAGCATCGTGATGATGCGATCGGCCTCTCCCAATTTCTGAGTGCGCAAGACGATGGCCTCATCCCGATACAAACTCATATGGGTAAAGGTAGTGCGTGTATTAGCGAATAGCGCGGTTTATCGCAGACACGACCGCTTTAAGTGATGCCGTTGTGGTGTTTGGATCGATTCCAACACCCCAAAAAACATCTCCATCTATCGAGCACTCAAGATATGCAGCAGCCGAAGCATCTCCACCGGCAGACAAGGCGTGCTCGTAGTAATCAAGGACCCGAACATCGACTCCGTAATCTTGCACAATATTGCAGAAGGCGGCAATTGGGCCATTACCTTGGCCTTTGAGTTCGTGCATCTGCCCACGATCGGTAAGTGAGACACTCAAAAAGACATCTTCATCAAGCACCGATGTTTGGCTCAGACCTTTAAGACGAAAACGCCCCCATGGAGCACCTTGGGTTGGCAGATATTCATCCTCAAAAACGCTCCATAACTCCTCGGCGCTGATCTCTCCACCCTCAGAGTCGGTCTTGGTCTGGATAATCTTTGAGAACTCGATCTGCAGGCGACGCGGTAGATCCAAGTGATGTTCATTCTTCATCAGATATGCAACGCCACCCTTGCCAGACTGCGAGTTGACTCGGATCACGGCCTCATAGTTTCGCCCAATATCTAGTGGATCAATCGGAAGATAAGGAACGGCCCACGCCTGATCCCGCACGGCATTACCAGCGGTCTTTGCATCTTTGGCCATGTGATCGAAGCCTTTTTTAATCGCATCTTGATGAGAGCCAGAAAAAGCGGTGAAAACTAAGTCGCCTCCATAAGGATGGCGCTCAGGAACACGCAATTGATTTGCATACTCCACTGTGCGCCGCACATCATCAATCTGTGAGAAATCAATATGTGGATCGATGCCGTGGGTCACTAAGTTGATACCAAGAGTCACAAGGCAGACATTGCCAGTTCGCTCACCATTACCAAAGAGTGTTCCCTCGATGCGATCGGCCCCAGCTAAATAACCCAGCTCAGCGGCGGCAACTCCTGTTCCCCGATCATTGTGTGGGTGCAGTGAGACGATGACACTCTCTCGATTCTTTAAGTTACGGCACATCCACTCGATGGAATCGGCGTAGACATTGGGTGTAGCCATCTCCACTGTCGCTGGTAGATTCATAATCGTCTTCCAACTTGGTGTTGGTTTCCAGATATCGTTGACCGCGTTACAGACCTCGACGGCAAACTCAAGCTCTGTGCCGGTGTATGACTCAGGTGAGTATTCAAAAGAGATTTTTGTCTCAGGTAGCGTTGGTACTAGATCTAAACAGATCTGCGCCGCATCAGTTGCTATCTTTTTAATGCCCTCTTTATCAAGACCAAACACAACTCTGCGCTGCAGAGTTGACGTCGAGTTATAGAGGTGAACAATCGCCTGTTTCGAGCCCTTGATTGACTCAAAAGTGCGCTTGATGAGCGCCTCACGTGCCTGCGTTAAGACCTGAATGATCACATCATCTGGAATCAGATTCTCTTCAATAATCTTGCGCACAAAATCAAAGTCGGTCGCAGATGCACTTGGAAAGCCCACTTCAATCTCTTTATAACCCATGGCAACAAGAAGTTTGAACATAGCCAACTTGCGAGGAGTATCCATCGGATCGATAAGTGCTTGATTACCATCACGCAGATCCACCGAGCACCACTTAGGCGCATGTGTAATTTTCTTAGATGGCCACGTGCGATCGGGCAGATCAATGGGGTGAAAGGGCTCATAGCGATGCACGGGCATCGATGATGGCCTCTGGTCAGGGAAGTTCACATGCCAACGGTAACGCGTGGCTCAGAGAACTGGCAAATACCTGTCTAATTCATAAGCACTCACCTGTCGGCTGTATTCGAGCCATTCGGCGCGCTTATTGAGAAGAACATATTCAAATACATGCTCGCCTAAAGTCTCACGCACTAAATCGCTCTTCTCCATCTGTGCAATCGCCTCATTGAGATCACTTGGTAGAGAGAGTGGATCACTGGAATCACTCAAAATATAACTCTCCTGGACTCCCTTCAATCCTGCGCCCAGCATCACCGCATATGCAAGATATGGATTACATGCAGTATCGGGGGATCTAAACTCGATTCGTGTTGAGTTCTCCTTACCTGGCTTATACATAGGAAGTCGCACTAATGCACCACGGTTACTTGGGCCCCAATTAATAAATGCCGGTGCCTCTCCACCACCATGAAGGCGTTTATATGAATTTACCCATTGATTGGTAATCGCAGTTATCTCGGGTGCGTGTTTGAGAATACCCGCGATAAAGGATCTACCAACTTGAGAGAGGTTGTACTGAGCACTTGCATCATAGAAAGCATTCTCCTCACCCTTAAATAACGAGACGTGAGTATGCATGCCACTTCCTGGATGGTTGGTAAATGGCTTTGGCATGAATGAGGCATGGAAGCCTTGATCCATGGCGACTTCCTTGATGACATGTCGAAAGGTCATAATGTTATCGGCCGTTGTCAGCGCATCGGCATCGCGCAGGTCGATCTCTTGTTGACCGGGGCCACCTTCATGGTGAGAGAACTCAACACTGATACCCATCGCCTCCAGCAAGGTAATCCCTTGACGGCGAAAATCGTGTCCCACGACTGCAGGAGTGTGATCGAAGTAGCCACCTTGATCCACCGGCACTGGAGCGATGCCTGCCTCTGGCACAGACTTAAATAAGAAGAACTCAATTTCAGGGTGCGTGTAACAGGTGTAACCCATTGCCGCAGCTCTATCTAATGTACGGCGCAGAACATTGCGAGGATCTGCTGGAGAGGCAGTGCCATCTGGCATCGTGATATCACAGAACATTCGCGCCGCCCCTGGGGCCTCAGTGCGCCATGGCAGAATCGAAAAGGTTGATGGATCCGGCTTTGCCAACATATCTGATTCGCTCACACGTGCGAAGCCTTCGATTGCAGAGCCATCAAAGCCGATGCCCTCTTCAAATGCATTTTCAAGCTCAGCTGGTGCTATCGCAACTGACTTCAAAAAGCCCAAAACATCGGTGAACCATAGACGGATGAAACGAATATTTCGCTCTTCTATGGTGCGAAGAACAAACTCCTGCTGCTTACTGATTTCCGGGGACATGAGTGTAAGTCTGGCAAAGACAGGTTACAGGCATGTTACGAGGCAATAGTGAGGTTAAATAACGAAGAAATCAGCCTTATCCAGCAGCGTCTTTGGCGCCAAGCTCGTTGTGATCACTGCATTTGCGCTGATTCGTGAACCCTCGCCCACAGTGACATTTCCAAGGACTCTGGCACCGGCACCGATAATTACATTATTAGCGATAGTCGGATGACGCTTTCCATCTTCGATGCCTCGAGCCCCTAGAGTCACATCGTGGTAGAACATCACATCATCACCAATGATCGCCGTTGCTCCGATGACGACTCCCATTCCGTGATCGATGAAAAAACGCCGACCAATCTTTGCCGCTGGGTGAATCTCAATCCCAGTAGTTGATCGAAGCAGATTGGAATGGATACGAGCAATCAACTTGAGATTATGGCTCCAAAGAAAGTGAGATATCCGATGGCCCCAGATTGCATGCACACCTGGATAGGTCAGAGCGACCTCAACTCGATTGCGGGCCGCAGGATCATGGCTGATCGCGTTGTCGAGATCTTCGAAGATTCGAGAGAAAAACCTCATCGATTAATCCGCCAAATCTTCATAGAGAACAGTAGATAGGTAACGCTCACCTGCAGATGCACAGATGACTGCGATATTCTTGCCTGCGAACTCAGGACGCGCTGCAACTTCGCTCGCAGCCCACAAAGTTGAACCAGATGAGATGCCGGCAAGGATTCCCTCTTCGGCCGCGGCTCGACGTGCATACTTGATGGCATCGGCGGCCGATGCATCCAAGATCTCGTCATAGACGGTGCGATCTAAAACGTTAGGAATAAAATTCGCACCGATTCCTTGGATTGGATGAGGCCCGGGCTCTCCACCGTTAAGAATCGGTGATGCTGCAGGTTCGACGCCAAATACCTTGATATCGGGGTTCTTCTCTTTCAGGAAACGACCCGCACCAGTAATGGTCCCACCCGTACCAATTCCACAGATGAAAGCATCTACCTTTCCATCAAGATCTCGCCAGATCTCAGGCCCGGTAGTTGCATAATGAATTGCAGGACCGGCCCCGTTCTCAAATTGGCGAACCAATACCGCACCTGAATTGCCTAACTTTTCGGCCTCTGCAACGGCCCCCTTCATCCCCTCTCCTGCGGGGGTCAGTACAAGCTCGGCGCCAAATGCACGGATCAGCTTGCGACGCTCCTTTGAGACGGATTCAGGCATCGTAAAAATCGATTTATATCCACGTGCTGCAGCGACCATCGCAACTGCAATTCCAGTATTTCCAGATGTCGCCTCAACGATCGTTCCTCCAGGCTTGAGCTCCCCACTGGCCTCAGCGGCATCAATCATCGCAATTGCCAGGCGATCTTTTACTGAAGAGGTTGGGTTGTAGAACTCGAGTTTGGCATAGATATGCCCGGCCGAGCCATCGTTGATCTTATTGATACGCACAAGTGGAGTGTTTCCAAATGCCTCTGTAACAGTGCTAAAAGTTTTCATAATTCTCCCTAGAAATAAAGTGACATGATTCAAGCAAGTTCAAACAGGTTCAAGCGGATGAGAAGAGAGAGAATCCTCAGGCCGTACAGGAGGCAGATATGCAGAAATCGACTATCCGGTTACGAGTGAAAAACCAGATGATTATCGATTTCATAGAGCGAAGTTTATCTCTGATGCAGATTAATGCGAGTTGCAAATGGTTTGCAGATTTAGGACTGACTCCAGCCAGATGTCATCGGTAATCGGCGATCTTTTCCAAAGGCACGAGATGAGACCTTGGTGCCTGGTGGATATTGGCGACGCTTGTATTCGGCCTTATCTACAAGGGAAATCACACGGGTAATCAGCTCGGGCTCAAAACCATCTTTGATCAAGAGTTCATAGCCATGATCCTCATCGACATAGAGCCGCAAAACTTTATCGAGCACTAAGTAATCGGGCAGGGAGTCTGAGTCTCTCTGATTGGGGCGAAGCTCGGCGCTGGGCTCTTTACTGATAGAGCGCTCTGGAATCGGCGGGGTCAAACCCGCCAACTGGGCCTGCTCATTTCGCCATCGGGCCAATGCCCAGACATCGCTCTTGTAAATATCCTTGATGGGGGCAAAGCCGCCCACAGCATCGCCATAGAGAGTTGAGTATCCAACTGCCAACTCACTTTTATTTCCCGTGGCTAGAACGATATGGCCCTCTGCATTTGAGATCCCCATCAAGCTCGTGCCCCGTACCCGCGCCTGCAGATTCTCCTCAGCCAAGCCAGTTAAGTGCAGAGTGTTCATAAATCCATCGACCATCGCTGCGATAGGCAGATTGCGAAAGTGAATACCTGTTGCATCGGCCAGGGCCTGGGCATCCTCGAGAGAGTGCGATGAGGAGTATTTGCTCGGCATGGAGACGCCATACACATTCTGGGCACCAACTGCATCTATTGCGATGGCGGCAACCAGTGCTGAATCGATTCCACCCGATAATCCCAATACAACGGATGTGAATTTATTCTTTGCAATGTAATCACGCAGGCCTACTACGAGCCCTCGCCAGATTTGCCCCTCATCACTCAAGCGAGCTGCGATCACGGGAGCTATGGCTTCTAAGGCTGCACCTTCATCGGTAGAGATCACCAGATCGGGCCGTGAAGAGTTGGTGGCGCACTCGATGTCGACAAGCATTAAGAGATCATCAAACTGTGGTGCCCGAGCGATCAGGGTGCCCGCCTTGTCTACAACGATCGAGTCGCCATCAAAGACAAGATCATCAGCGCCTCCCGTCATATTTACATAGGCCATAGGCGCGCCCACTTGGCGAGCGCGCTTTTGCACCAGCGCCAGACGTACATCATCTTTATTTCGCTCATACGGTGAGCCGTTAGGGACCACAACCAAGCCAGGCTTGCGATCGGCGAGATCGGCAAGTGAGTGCCAGATGTCCTCACAGATTGCGATCGCTACATCGACGCCATTTATGCGCACTACAAGGGATTGGCTCCCGGCGGTGAAGTTTCTGAACTCATCAAAGACGCCATAGTTGGGCAGGTGGCGCTTTACATAGCGGGCCTTGATCACACCATCATGGATAATCGCAACGGCGTTCTGTGGCTTACCTTCATCTGAGGTCTCCAGGTAACCCACCACTGCAACAATCTGGGCGCTGATAGTCGAGGCGATTGTGGCAATCATCGCCTTACTTGCTAATTGAAAGGATGGTCTTAGCGCTAAATCCTCGACTGGGTAGCCCGTAACGATCATTTCAGGAAAGATCACAAGATGCGCGCGAGCGCTCTGGGCCGACGCTATCGATGCTGCAATCAACTCGCTATTTCCTACAAGATCTCCCACAGTTGGGTTGATCTGAGCCAGGGCAACACGTAGCTTCATTTTTCAAGAGTAACAGGGGTACCCTTGTGCATGTACCCGGGGACCAGCCAATTGGCGGCACCGAGGAGAGGACATCACATGGAGCCCTTATACGGCGGCGGGGCGCATCGTCGCACCACAATATTAGATTTAGCGGCGGCGAAAAAACGCGGTGAGAAATGGGTGATGCTCACCTCCTATGAGCAGATGACCGCTGAGATATTTGACGAGGCCGGCATCCCAGTTTTACTCGTCGGTGATAGTGCAGGAAATAACTTTCTTGGCCTTGAAAACACGATTCCAGTGTGTGTTGATGAGTTGATCCCCATGGTGCGCGCTGTAGTGAGTGCATCATCGAGGGCACTGGTTATCGCCGATCTGCCCTTTGGATCCTATGAGGCGACACCTGAAGTCGCACTTGCCACCAGTACTCGTTTCTTCAAAGAGGCCGGGGCCATGGGTGTAAAGCTAGAGGGTGCACACATAGAAACCATCGAAAAACTCGTTGCCTGCGGGATTCCCGTGATGGGCCATGTTGGGCTGACTCCCCAGTCACTTCATCAGTTGGGTGGTTACAGAGTCCAAGGTCGAAGCGATGGCGATGTGATTCTCGATGCAGCTCTAGCCATTGAGAAGGCCGGAGCATTTGCAATTGTTCTTGAGCTTATGTCGGCCGAGTTAGCGGCAAAGATTACAGCGGCCTTATCTATTCCAACTATTGGGATCGGCGCAGGAGTTAACTGTGATGCCCAAGTCTTGGTCTGGACCGATCTGATGGGGATTACTAAAAATCCTCCCAAGTTAGCTAAGGCGTATCGCAATCTGCGCGCAGAGATGTTGGCTGCGGCCACTGAGTTTGCCACCGACGTGAAAAATGGGGAGTTTCCCGGAGCTAGCCAGACCTACAAGTAAACTCACTGTCATGGCTGGTATTGCGATAGATCTGGCACCCTTGAAAAAATCCCGAGATTTTCGCAATTTATGGGCCTCAGGGCTCATTACCTATTTTGGCTCGATGATCACGTATGTGGCCATACCTTTCCAGATCAAAGAGATGACCAACTCTTACGTAGCGGTGGCCCTGAGCGCAGTCGTTGAGATCGTGCCTCTGATTATTTTTGGCCTCTACGGTGGGGTCTTGGCCGATTATGTGGACCGCAAAAAGATGGTCTGGGCGACTGAGGCTGGGGCCCTGATCTTGACCTCAATACTTCTGATCAACTCTGTGCTGCCTGAGCCAAACTTGATCCTGATCTACATCGTCGCTGGATTATTTGCCGCAGTCAACGGGCTTCAACGCCCCAGCGCCGATGCAGCCCTGCCACGATTGGTAGAGCATGAGGATCTAGCCGCGGCAAGTGCCCTGATGAGTCTTCGCTGGCAGTTAGGTGTCATCGTTGGTCCGACAATCGGTGGAATCCTCATCACCTCTTTCTCAATCTCAGTTGGATATGCACTCGATGTTCTTACCTTTCTCGTCTCACTCATTTTCTTAACGCGAGTTCGTTCGATACCTGCATCGAAGGAGGCACAAAAGCCATCCCTGGCAGCCTTATTGGAGGGTATTAAATATGCTTTCAAGCGCCAGGATCTTTGTGGAAGTTATCTCGTGGATCTAGCGGCGATGTTCTTTGCAATGCCAACTGCATTGATTCCCTTTTGGGCAGATGAGCTTGGAGCGCCATGGGCACTTGGCCTGCTCTATGCAGCAGGTACCGTCGGCTCGGTCATCGTCACCTTGACATCGGGTTGGACGAAAAACTACTCACACCATGGTCGGGCGATCATGTGGGCGGCGATGGGATGGGGCACGGCCATTGCTCTGGCCGGGGTATGGAACTCACTTCTTCTCGTTCTGATATTTCTGACCCTGGCCGGGGCCTCTGACATGGTCAGTGCGATCTTTCGATCGACGATGTGGAATTCGACGATCCCCGATAGCTATCGTGGTCGACTGGCCGGCATCGAACTCCTCTCATACTCAATCGGACCCTTGGCAGGACAGATGCGTGCAGCCTCCATGGCGGCAGTTACCAGTCTCTCCTTCTCAGTGACATCTGGAGGCATTATCTGCGTGATTGCAGTGGCGCTACTCGCGGGTTTTATGCCGAAATTTCGGCGATTTGACCTCAAAACCAATGAATTCGCTCTTGCAAAAATACATGAGAATCAAATTCGCGAAAAGGAGTAAGTTTTTTTCTCGTAAAATCTTCATGAATGCATAAAAAATCTCAAAAAAGAAAGTGCGACACGCACTCATTTAATTTGCTCACAATGTGGCATTTTTCCTCGTTTAGTGTCACGCTTGTCCATGAAAAGGTTTGGGTGACGGATCCGAACCATTCCGATAGGAGAAGTACGTGGCCGCAGCAAAGAAAGCAGCACCAAAGAAGCGCAAGAAGGCAGCAGCAACAGCTGCACCAAAGAAGCGCCGCAAGAAGGCAGCTGCAGTAGCAGCAGCACCAAAGAAGCGCCGCAAGAAGGCAGCAGCAAAGAAGGCTGCTCCAAAGAAGCGCAAGAAGGCAGCAGCTAAGAAGGCAGCTCCAAAGCGTCGCAAGAAGGCAGCAGCTAAGAAGGCAGCTCCAAAGCGTCGCAAGAAGGACGCAGCTAAGAAGGAAGCTGCAAAGCG
>JABMMN010000041.1 GCA_013205535.1 Candidatus Planktophila sp. | reverse complement strand
GACCCACATCAGATGTCGGTTCAAGAGGGTTAAGGGTAGGCCTTAGAGGCCTCAAAGAGTAAATCGAAGGCGTTGCCCTGTGGATTGCGGGTGGCCAAGGCGCGCTTTGCCAATGTCGCGAGTAGATACAGCGATGCCGCAATTCGCAGAATCGACAGGCCCGCGTAGATCTGCGCCGAAAGACCAAATGTGGCTCCGGTGACAAGTGCTAGATGCTGCCAAATGGCGATGTGATACACAATCTCACTGCCCTGCCAGATCCAAAAGGCGGGCAGATCTTTTGCATGAGTGAGGGCGATTATCGCAAGTGGTGTCAGCCATAAGACGTACTGCGGTGAGTAGACCTTACTCGCAACCATGACCGTTGCCATAAGAATGAATGCAACTGAAGCAAGAGTGGGTGTTGATTTGATTTCAAAGAGAAAGATAGCGATCGCAGAAAGGCTGATCAATAAAAGTAAAAGCGATAGATAGTTCAGATTAGCGAGTTGTAGGCCCAATTGATCAAGGGCTAACCAGAGCGAGCCCCAATCGGCCTCTCGCTCAAGATTGAGTTTGTAAAATCGGAACCACCCTGTCGGAGTTGTCACTATGAATGGCAGATTGATCGCAGTCCATACTCCAACTACAGTTATAAAATACTTGATCAACTCTCTTATACGATTGTGGCGCCAGAGGATAAAGGCGATAGGTAAGAGCAAAAAGATTGGAAGGAACTTTGTCGAGATTGAGACACCAATTGCGAAAGCACTATATAGATATGCTTTGCGATCAAACCAATAGATTGCAAGCATCATGGTGATAATCGCCCAAAGATCCCAATTGATGTAGAGAGATGCGATCATGGCAGGTGCAACGGGTAAGAGGTATGAAAAGCTTGGTTTTATTCTGCTCACAACAAAGACAAGGCCGATAAAGAGTAAGGCCAAGAAAAATGCGTTGATGTGGAAGTATGTAATAGGTGAATCGGTAAAGGCGGCAGTTGCAAACATCACCATCCCAGTTAAAACTGGATACTCCACAGCGTTTGCATCACTCGTGTAAGGCCACTGATTTTTATCTAACCCGCGAGCGCTAAAGAGTGAGGGTAGATCGCTATAACAGGCGTGAATGTATTGATCTGGGGTTGCCCACGTTGTGCCTTGACATGGAGAGAACTTCGCAAAAGATATAAGTGATGCTAAAACTGCCAGCGCCAAGAGGGCTCTTGAGCGCAGCGCCATTACGGCCTACGGCTTTGAACGCCACCTGATGTCATCACAACGGGCTCAAGGCCACCGATATTCGATGGTGCTGGAAACTCCATGATCTCCTGGCCTTTGAGTGCGCCCTTCATAAAGGCGGTCCAGATTCTCGCCGGGAATGTTCCACCTGTTACCGATGTCAGGCCACCGATCCCATTGAGGGACTCCGATGCACTATCGCGAAAGAGTGCGACAGATGCTGCTAACTGAGGTGTATAGGCGCTAAACCATGCAGATGCATTTGACTGTGATGTCCCAGTCTTACCGGCGGCTGGTCTACCCAACGCTAATGCTGCAGCTCCAGTTCCACCGGTGATCGTTCCCTTGAGTGCATATGTTAAATCGGCCATGACCTCTTGAGAGAATACTTCCTGGCTCTCTTGTTTTGCCTCATAGAGAACTCCCTTGTTAGAGCCCTTGACTTGGCTGACTAGATAAGGCTTCGACTTGACTCCTTGTGCGGCAAATGTCGCATATGCATTTGCTACATCTATGACTCGAGGGCTTGCAACACCAAGAACAACTGATGGCGTCGGCATCATCGCAACTGACTCGGGGATACCGGCACGGCGTGCAACATCCACAACGGCCGTCGGTCCGACTTTGATTCCAAGTGGGACGAAGATCGTGTTGATCGAGTGTTTTGTCGCATACAACAGACTGACTTGACCCCAACCCTCATCGCCGTAGTTTGAGACCTCATATGGTTTGCCTGCATCATCATAGGTTTGTGGTGAATCACCGTTCCACATAGATGAAAGAGGAATCCCTTGTTCCAGGGCGGCAATAATCGCAAAGGGCTTGAAAGTTGAGCCTGCCAAGGCAATTGACTGCGTGGCATCACTTAACTGTCGCGCTAAATAATCACGACCACCATAGAGTGCGACTATCTCCCCAGTCCCTGGGCGAATCGCAACTAAACCAAT
>JABMMN010000040.1 GCA_013205535.1 Candidatus Planktophila sp. | reverse complement strand
GCTTCATACCCCTCCAGTTCATATTGCTTTATACCAAAGCAAGTAACCATCTCATTAATATGAGACATCTGAGAACGAAACTCATCGGGTGTGCTTGCCCTGTTTGCTTTGTACTCAGGGAATTTTTCACTCCGAAATGTTTTTCGAGAAACATCAAACGCTACAGCGATATGTGTTGGTTTCTCTTCCTTGATTAAGTTAATCAACATTGAAGCAAAACCGTATATTGCATTGGTTGGTTGTCCGCTAGAGGTTTTAAAATTCTCTACCGGTAAGGCATAAAATGCTCGATATGCCATGGAATGCCCATCTACCAGCAGTAAACGCTTCTTGATAGCACTCATAATGAGATTCTAATTGGCATTACAGGTTAAACTTACGATCATGACCGATTATTTAGAAGAGATTCGCAAGCGTCCGCCTAGCGCATTAGATAAGAAAATGGGGATAGAAATTATTGAAGCATCTCCGAAACGCATGGTTGGCACCATGCCAGTTGAGGGAAATACCCAGCCAAGTGGATTGTTGCATGGCGGTGCAAATGTGGTGCTTGCCGAAACTTTGGGATCAGTGGGTGCTCATTTACATGCCGGTCCAAATCGGAGAATTGTCGGAATTGATGTAAACGCGACCCATCATAAATCTGCTACGAGTGGAGTAGTAACTGCCGTTGCCACTGCTGTTACATTAGGAAAGACTCTTTGCTGTTATGAGGTTGAAATTACCAACGATAAGGGTGAGAGAACTTGTAGCGCACGAATTACTTGTCTGATATTAGCTGAACGCTAATCTACCGGTCTGGTGCTGACTCAGGTGAAATTATCGCTTGAGCAACTTGCTTCATAGAAATTCTACGATCCATCGCAGTTTTTTGAATCCAATTAAAACTTTCTGGTTCTGAAAGATTCATTGCTTTCATTAAAATGCCCTTTGCTCGATCAATTATTTTTCGAGTTTCCAATCGTTCATATAGATCTGCAACCTCTGCCTCTAATGATTTCATCTGTCTGTGGCGACTGATTGCTATTTCTATCGCAGGCACTAAATCACCAATCGAAAATGGTTTGACTACATAGGCCATCACTCCAGCATCACGGGCTCGCTCAACTAACTCGCGTTGACTAAATGCCGTCAACATTAAGACTGGTGAAATAGAAATTATCTGTTCGGCAGCAGTAATGCCATCAACCTCTGGCATTTTTACATCCAAGATAGCCAAGTCTGGCTGATATTTTTTAGCCATTTCTATAGCAATTGCTCCATTTTCAGCTTGAGCAACCACTTCATACCCAGCATCAGTTAGCATCTCAACTAAATCAAGCCGAATGATAGTTTCATCTTCGGCCACTAATATCTTAATCTTTTGACTATTTGTACTCATGTGCCTCGAGTCGGATTCGAACCGACACTATACGGTTTTTGAGACCGTCCTCTCTACCGTTGGAGTACCGAGGCGTAAGGCTAAATCTTAGCGGTAGGCGGGAGCGGCCCCGCCAACGGCATCTCCCACACGGTGAACACGCATCGCATTAGTAGAACCGGGAATTCCTGGAGGAGAGCCGGCGACGATCATCACGTTGTCCCCGATGTGAGCGCGCTTTGAGTCGATCAAAACTGAGTCAACGAGTTTGACCATCTCATCAGTTGCCCCGACGATCGGAGTCAACATCGATTCAACCCCCCATGAGAGAGCTAAACGATTGAAAGTACCGATCTCTGGAGTCATCGCAAGAATTGGAATGGGTGAGCGCATACGTGACATACGACGGGCCGAATCACCGCTTTGTGTAAAAGCGACCAAGTATTTAGCACCGACAATGGCCCCAACCTCAGTTGCAGCCTTTGTGATGGCACCTCCTTTAGAGCGGGGGGCTGTCTTGATGGGACGAATCCGATCAAGTCCACCCTCCTCTGTCTTTTGAATAATTCGCGCCATCGTGAGCACCGATTCGATCGCAAACTCGCCCACACTAGTCTCTCCCGAAAGCATCAAGGCATCTGCGCCATCGAGGACCGCGTTAGCACAATCCGTAGCCTCGGCGCGCGTTGGCCGAGAGTTAGTAATCATTGACTCCAGCATTTGAGTTGCAACAATGACTGGTTTTGCCATGTCGCGCGCGAGTTCGACGCAGAGTTTTTGCACCAGCGGCACATCTTCAATAGGTAGCTCTACACCTAGATCGCCCCGTGCCACCATGATGCCATCAAATGCCTCGATGATCTCGTTTATATTTGCGACGGCCTGAGGCTTTTCAATCTTAGCAATCACTGGGATTCGAATGCCCTCTTCATCCATAATTTTATGGACATCTTTGATATCGGCAGCATCTCGTACAAAGGAGAGTGCGATGAAATCAGCACCGGCGCGAAGACCCCAACGCAGATCCTCAATATCCTTCTCTGACATCGCAGGAACGGAGACAGCTACACCTGGCAGGTTGATTCCCTTATTATTACTCACCAAACCTGCTTCGATCACTGTGGTAATTACATCGTTACCACTTACTTGGGTGACTTGAACAGTGACTTTCCCATCATCGATCAGTATGTGGTCCCCAACCTTGCAATCACCTGGCAGAGCCTTGTATGTGGTTCCAACTCGATCCTTTGTACCCTCAACTTCATCAGTTGTAATCGTAAAGATGTCTCCCCGTGCTAACTCGTGAGGACCTGCAATGAAGCGTGCAAGACGGATCTTCGGGCCCTGAAGATCAACTAAAATCGCAATAGGGCGTCCAGCGGCTTTGGCCCCGGCTCGCACTTGGTTAAAACGCACTTGGTGTTCGGCATATGTTCCATGAGAAAGATTCATGCGGGCCATATTCATTCCCGCATCGATGAGCTCTTTAACTTTCTGCTCTGAATCAACTGCAGGACCCATTGTGCATACAATCTTGGCTCTGCGCATATCAGGATTCTAAACCATCAATGGGCGGGTCGTTGGCTCTATCGAATACGGAAGCTGTGTATCGCCCGTGAGATATCTATCCACTGATGAAGCGGCGCTGCGACCTTCTGCGATAGCCCAGACAATCAATGACTGTCCACGTCCAGCATCACCAGCGACGAAGACTCCATCATTATTGGCGGCATAGTTCGCATCTCGGATGATATTTCCACGATCATCAATTCCAACCTCCAACTGCTCAAGTAAGGCAGAGCGTTGCGGTCCCGTGAAACCCAATGCGAGGAAGACAAAATCGGCAATGATCTCTTTCTCACTCCCTGAAACTGGCTCGAACTTACCGTTAATAAATTCGGTCTCGACGATTTTGATTGCGCGTAAGTTTCCAGCCCCATCCCCCAAGAACTCCTCTGTGCTCACAGAGAAAAGACGGTTATCTCTCTCCTCGTGGGCACTTGAGATGCGATAGATCATCGGATATGTCGGCCATGGGTGCTCATCTGCCCGTTCATCACTTGGCCTTGGCATAATCTCTAACTGTGTGATGCTTGCAGCACCTTGGCGGATGGCCGTGCCCAAACAATCTGCGCCGGTATCTCCTCCGCCCAGAATCACGACATGCTTGCCGGCAACGTTAATCCCATCCGGTTCGAGCACACCTAGGGCCTGAGCATTGCCCCATGGTAGATACTCCATCGCCTGATACACACCAACTAGATCGCGACCAGGAATATCAAGATCACGCCACTTAGTTGCTCCAACTGCTAGAACTATCGCATCGTATTTTTTGCGAAGGGCAGATCCCGTCAACTCCCCACCCACATCGACACCGGGGCGAAAACGAGTGCCCTCTCTCTCCATCTGATTCAATCTACGATCGAGAATATGTTTCTCCATCTTGAACTCAGGAATCCCATAGCGCAGAAGCCCACCAATCTTGGCTGCACGCTCGTACACGGCGACGGTATGGCCTGCTCGTGTTAACTGTTGGGCAGCGGCCAGACCTGCCGGGCCCGAACCAATTACCGCAACTGTTTTGCCAGTAATGCGATCAGGAGCCAATGGCTTTACCATCCCACCTGCAAATGCCTCTTCCACGGTGCGAAGCTCTATCTGCTTGATTGTTACCGCATCAAGGTTGATTGCAACTACGCATGCACTCTCACATGGTGCAGGACAAAGACGCCCGGTGACCTCGGGAAAGTTATTGGTCGCATGCAAACGATTAATCGCCTCCTGCTTATCTCCTCTATGAATCAGGTCATTCCATTCGGGGATGAGATTTCCTAGAGGACAACCCGAGTGACAGAAAGGGACGCCACAGTCCATACAGCGACCTGCCTGCTTTTGTAGATTCTCAAAGCTCTGTGGCTCATAGACCTCACGCCAATCTTGAATGCGCACATCTACAGGACGCCTCGAGGGGAGCTCGCGCGCTGTTGTAAGAAAACCCTTTGGATCAGCCAAGTGCTGCCACCTCCATCACAAGAGCGTCCACTGGAAGGCCTTCGCGAGAAGCCCGTGCCATGGCATCGAGCACGCGGGCATAATCACGTGGCATGACTAAGGAGATGCGCTTGATTGATTCATCCCAATCTGAGAGAAGTTCAGAGGCGATGATTGAATCGGTATTGTCGGTGAATTCTACAATTAATCTCTTGAGCAGAACTCTCTGATCATCTGGAACGGCAAGAACATCGACCATATCTGGATTGACCTGTGCGCAATCCAAATCTAAGACAAAGGCGCGTCCGCCTGACATTCCAGCGGCAAAATTTCGCCCAATCGCCCCAAGCACGATGACTGTTCCACCCGTCATATATTCGCAGCCATGATCACCAATTCCTTCAACGACTGCAGCGGCGCCAGAGTTGCGTACACAGAAGCGCTCCCCAACGATGCCACGGATCAAAATCTGACCAGATGTTGCTCCGTAGCCGATGACATTTCCTGCAATGACATTTTGATGAGATGCAAATGGCGATGTGATATCTGGTCGCACGATGACGCGACCTCCCGATATCCCCTTGCCGACGTAGTCATTTGAATCACCGAATAAGCGAAGCGTGAGTCCAGCTGGGATGAATGCGCCAAAGGACTGACCGGCCGAACCACGCAACGTAATATCAATCGTTCCGTCGGGCAGGCCTGTACCACCGTACCTGCGTGTGATCTCGGCCCCAAGCATCGTCCCAACCGTGCGATTGACATTTCGCACTGGCAGATCGATGCGCACCAGATCTTTTTTCGTCAATGCAGGCTGTGAAAGAGAGATGAGCTGGTTATCTAATGCTGCATCCAAGCCATGGTCCTGGACCTGCGTATTGTGTAATGAACTTATGACCTGTGGTCGAACAAGTAGTGGTGATAAATCCAGACCACTTGCCTTCCAGTGTTCAACCGCCTTTCTAGTCTCTAAGTACTCGACATGACCTATCGCCTCTAGAAGAGTCCTAAAGCCAAGGCTCGCCAGAATTTCACGCACCTCTTCGGCGATGTACTCAAAGAATGTTTCAACGAACTCAGGCTTTCCAGTAAAGCGGGCCCGCAGTTCAGGGTTTTGAGTCGCAACTCCTACGGGACAGGTATCTAAATGACAGACACGCATCATGATGCAGCCTGAAACGACTAGAGGCGCAGTTGCAAATCCATACTCCTCTGCACCTAATAGCGCCGCGATGACGACATCACGGCCCGTCTTTAACTGCCCATCGGTTTGGACAACTATGCGATCACGCAGATTGTTCAAGAGCAATGTCTGTTGAGTCTCGGCAAGGCCTAACTCCCACGGAGCACCTGCATGCTTAAGTGAAGTCAATGGAGATGCTCCAGTTCCACCATCATGGCCTGAGATCAGAACCACATCGGCATGTGCCTTACTGACACCTGCCGCGACTGTTCCAACGCCAACCTCTGCGACAAGTTTCACATGTACGCGAGCATTTTTATTTGCGTTTTTTAGATCATGGATGAGCTGGGCTAGATCTTCAATTGAATAAATATCATGATGGGGTGGAGGTGAGATAAGTCCAACACCTGGAGTCGAGTAACGTACCTTTGCTATCCATGGATAGACCTTGTTACCAGGTAACTGTCCACCCTCACCAGGCTTGGCACCCTGTGATATTTTGATTTGAATATCATCGGCATTGACCAAATACTCACTTGTGACCCCGAACCGACCCGAAGCAACCTGTTTGATAGAGGATCGTTTTGAATCACCATTTACCTCGACGATATTGCGTGAGGGATCTTCGCCTCCCTCACCAGTATTTGACTTACCACCCAAGCGATTCATTGCAATCGCAAGAGTTTCATGAGCCTCTTGCGAAATAGAGCCATAGGACATCGCTCCAGTCGAGAAACGCGCCATGATCGCTCTTGCGGGTTCGACCTCATCGATTGAGATCGGCCTTTGATCTTTGAATTCGAAGAGTCCGCGAAGAGTCATAAGGCGAGAGCTCTGATCGTTAACACGTTCGGTGTAGCGCTTGAAAATGTCGTAGCGCTTTGTGCGCGTCGAGTGTTGCAGCGCAAAGACTGTCTCGGGATCGAACAGATGAGGCTCACCCTCACGTCGCCACTGATATTCGCCCCCGATAGGAAGGCGCTTTGTGCCAGGGACCTCTCCCCCAGGTGGATATGCGATGTGATGGCGTGCAATCGTCTCTTGTGCGATCACATCGAGTGAGACACCACCTAGTCGAGAAGTCGTTCCAGTGAAATATTCATCCACAACTTGGGGACTCAAGCCGATAGCTTCAAAGACCTGCGCACCCGTATAGGAAGCGATTGTGCTGATACCCATCTTCGACATCACCTTGAGCACACCTTTGCCAAGTGATTTGATGAGATTGCGCACCGCTTTCTCAGGAGTGATCCCGGTGATGACGCCCTGGAAAACTAAATCCTCGGCACTTTCCATCGCAAGATATGGGTTTACTGCAGCTGCGCCGTAGCCAATAAGGAGTGCGACGTGATGGACTTCGCGAACATCACCTGCCTCAACAACTAGTCCAACCTTTGTACGGGTCTTTTCACGGATCAAGTGATGGTGCACTGCTGCGGTCAATAACAACGATGGGATAGGTGCCTCTTCGGTATCCCCATCACGATCGGATAAGACGATGATGTGTGCGCCATTCTCGATTGCAAGAGAGACCTCAGATTTAATCTCATTGAGCCGAGCACGAAGTCCATCTCCACCCTCTGCGACAAAGAAAAGTCCACGAACTACATGAGCGCTCAAACCTGGATAATCTCCATCTGCATTGACGTGAATTATCTTCGCGAGCTCATCATTATCGATTACCGGAAATGCTAAGGAGATATGACGACACGAGGCTGGGCCTGGATCCAAAAGATTGTGCTCAGGTCCCATCGCTGTTCCCAAACTTGTGACAAGCTCTTCACGAATAGCATCCAAAGGTGGATTTGTTACTTGAGCAAAGAGCTGTGAAAAATAATCGAAGAGTAGGCGAGGTTTCATCGAGAGAGCGGCAATAGGGGTATCTGTTCCCATCGAGCCAAGGGCCTCCATGCCGTTGCGTGCCATGGGGGTAACTAACATGCGCAAATCTTCTTCGGTGTATCCGAAAGCGCGCTGGCGGCGAATAACCGATGAGTGTGGATAGACGATGTGCTCCCGCGATGGCAGATCACTCAACTTCACCATTCCATCTCTGAGCCAATCTCCATACGGAGCGGCCTGCGCAAGAGAGTCTTTGATCTCCTCATCTTCAATGATCCGCCCTGCCTCAATATCTACCAAAAACATTTTGCCAGGCTGCAATCGTCCCTTTCGAAGGATCTCTTGTGCAGGGATATCCAAAACTCCAACCTCAGATGCGAGCACAACTAAGCCATCTTTTGTCACCCAAAAGCGCGAAGGTCGTAGTCCATTTCGATCAAGGACCGCACCTACCTGATGGCCATCAGTGAAAGTGACACAGGCAGGTCCATCCCATGGCTCCATCAATGATGCATGAAAGGCATAGAAATCTCGCCGTGACTGCGACATCGAACTGTGGTTTTCCCAGGCCTCAGGGATCATCATCAATACTGCATGTGGGAGCGATCTTCCTCCTAAGTACAAAAGTTCGAGCACCTCATCAAATGATGCAGAGTCACTTCCTGCCATCTCTACTATGGGAAATAATCGTTTGAGATCACCTGGGATTACATCACTCTCAAGCAGAGTCTCACGGGCACGCATCCAGTTGCGATTGCCTTTGACTGTATTGATTTCGCCGTTGTGGGCAATGAAGCGATATGGATGCGCCAGTGGCCAAGATGGGAAAGTGTTTGTCGAAAAACGGGAGTGAACCAGGGCTAGGGGCGAAACGACACGCTCATCACTTAAATCTGGAAAGAAATCCTCAAGCTGGCCAGTTGTGAGCATTCCTTTATAAACGATTGTTTGAGCAGAAAGGGATGGGAAGTAGAGAGGTAATGTGTGCTCGGCCCGCTTGCGAAGACAAAATGCCATGCGCTCTAAGACAAGACCATTCTCAGCCTGTAACCCACTAAGAAATACCTGATGAAACTCTGGCATCACTGAGCGAGCTGTGACACCCAATCCCACTGGGTTGATAGGTAGTTCGCGCCAGCCAAGCACCTGTAAACCCTCTTCGGCGGCGATACGCGAGATTTCACCTTTAACATCTTTGCCCTTCTCAACAAATGCGATTCCCGTTGCATACGAGCCTGCAAGCGGAAGTTCAAAGGAGGTGACGGCTTTAAAAAAACTATCTGGGATACGGATGAGAATTCCTGCTCCATCACCGCTATCTGGCTCAGCACCTGATGCACCGCGATGCTCAAGATTACGCAAAGCCATCAAAGCTTTTTCTACGATCTCATGTGAGGCGATTTTGGTGAGTGTTGCAACCATTGCAACGCCACATGCATCGTGTTCTTGGGCAGGGTTGTAAAGGCCCTGTGCAGGTGGGAAGTTGAAAGGTAAAGCCATGGTTGAAGAGCTCCGATTGTCGATTCAGATGCGGGACAACCTTGGCCCGTTACTATCTTTTTATCTCTGTGCGATGCCCCAAGGGTAGCAAGGATGCATCAGATTGGTAGAGCTTAAATACCGGCTATCTGAGCAAATCGCCCGATTACAGCGGTGATGAGCATGCCCAACGCGCCTCCTAGCAATACTCGGGTCGTGGTCGGGAATAACTTGGATCCAGCGGTGCGAGCACTCGTCACCCCAGTCAAAATCAGTCCCATAGTTGTAAAGGCCACGATGCTCGATGTGATGGCACCTGGAGTCGGTGCAAAGGCACCAGCAAATGGAATCAGACCACCGACCGTAAATGCCATAGCAGATGCGATCGCTGCCTGAAGGGGGCGAGCCTTTGTCTTTGGGTTCTGCCCGAGCTCATCGCGCAAATGGGCCTCGAGTGGATCCTTAGCATGCATCTGCAGAGCCACTTGCATTGCAAGCTCTGGTGTCAAACCCCGTTCGATATAGATGTGTTGGAGCTCTATGAGCTCTGCCTCTGGATCGACGGAGAGATGTTGGATCTCCATTTCACGATCAGAGATCTCAATATCATTTTGTGAGCGCACTGAGACGTACTCTCCCACTGCCATCGACATCGCCCCTGCTGTGATTCCGGCTAGGCCTGCAGTGACTAGAAACTCATTCTTACCTGCTGCCACCACACCAATCATCAACGAGGCGGTGGAGACAAGGCCATCATTTGCACCCAGCACTGCCGCGCGCAGCCAGCCTGCACGGCCCGCACGGTGTTGCAGGTTACGCGCATAGACATCCTCAAGGGCCATAACCCCTACTCTACCTGAGATTATCTGCGCCATCCTTATTTAACTTAGCAAAGACAAAGCAGGCTCCCACCGCTACGCAGATAGCGACCCAGACATTGATACGAAGGCCAAATAATTCATTGGCCTGATCGATTCGCAGCATCTCAATCCCAATGCGTGCCAGGCAGTATCCAAGAACATAGAGAGTGAAAATCTGCCCTGGATACAATCTCTGTTTACATCGAATCAAAACAAGAGCGAGAATGGTGCACCAGATCGCCTCGTATAAAAATGTCGGATGAAAAGTAGAGAACTCCACAAAACTAGCTGGTCTGCTCGGTAATGGGACCTCTAGCGCCCATGGCGCATCTAAGGGCCGACCAAAGAGCTCGATGTTGAACCAGTTTCCAAATCGACCTATGGCTTGAGCAAAGAGGACTCCAGGAGCAAGGGCGTCCATGAAATATGCAAAGGCTGGTAGTTCAATCCTTTTAGCCAGCATCCGATATCTCAACGCTGCAGCAACCGTTCCAAGAGCGATCGCGCCCCAGATCCCAAGTCCTCCCTGCCAGATTTTCAGGGCATCAACTGGATTGCCGTTGCTGCCAAAATATTGTGCTGGGGATGAGATGACGTGATAAAGACGTCCTCCGATGATCCCGAAAGGAACTGCAGTGATCGCTACTTCAGAGACGACAGAGGCGCCATGTGGGGCAACGACCCGAAATCTCTTATCGCCCAACCAAATAGCGAACGCTATCCCTGTAATGATGCATAAGGCGTAGAGATATATGGTGAAGGGCCCGATCTCCAAAGCCGAAACTGTTGGCGATGGGATCGAACGAAGCAATTTTTAACCAGCCTCTACAGCAAGACGGAACTCATTCTCATCAAAGCTATTCGACATGCGCTCCCACAACTTACCGTTGATAAATACCGTTGGAGTTCCCTGAACCTTGTATGCGGCCATCGAATCGGCATGAGTTTTTACTAACTCGAGCTTTGCACCATTTGTCACGCACTCCTTAAATTTCTCTGACTTAATGCCGATTTTCTCACCTATCTTGATGAGATTTTCATTGGAGTAGAAGCCAGAGTTCTCAAGTGCAGGCTGCACGATATATACCGACTTTTGAAAATCAAGATACTGACTCTCATCGGCTGCGCACATCATCGCATTTGCACTACGAATAGATTCAGGCCCAAGAAAGGAGAGGACGTGATAGACGACGGTGGCCCTCTGAGATCTGATCATCGTCTCTACGTACGTACCGAGGGAGCTCTCAAATGTGCGACAGACTGGACATTGAGGATCCTCCCAGATGTCAATTCGCACTGGCGCACCCGGATTGAGAACTAAGCCCGAGCCAGCAGCACTATCAAGAGTGGTGGAGACGGGGGCGCCCAGTTTGTAGTTATCCAGGGCCTCAAAAGATTCATTTGCCTTTGTCGAGGAGCTCATCATTGAAAAGACAACCCCTGTAACAACGACAAGTGCGACCATTCCGATGACCAACCATCGAGTGAAGTTATCGCCACCTGATTGTGGTTTTGACTGCTTAGACATTTTCACTCTCCTTCTTCACGGATTTTGACTTCTCAAGGCTCAACAGACCATAGGGGAAAAAGTATAGATAGAGCGCGCACAGGGCCAAGCCTAAGTCACGGGCGATCTCTATCGCATAGGCGCGATGTGCTTTTGCAGCTTGGGATGGATCAATCACACCGCCTCCGCCAAAACAGCCGCAGTCGATGAGAATCCCGCGGGCCCAGACGCTGATGATCGCTGCGATGAAAACGAGCATGATGGCACCAGAGACGAATGACATCATACGAACTGAGAGGCCAATAATAAGGAGAGTTCCTATTGCGATCTCAAGCCAGGGAAGGGCATAGCCCACAATATGGGCTATCTGCGTAGGAAGAATTTTATAGGCCGCAACGGCGCTGGCCGCCTCGGCGGGAACAAAGGCCTTCAAGCCTCCCGCAACAAGCAGCACTGCACCGAGGACTAAACGTGCGAGCAGTGTGATTGTTGGCTGATACGTATCATGCAGTTTTTTCATCGACCCTCACGTACCCCCGCCGCTAACTCTTTTGCCAAGAACGATAGTGCATTCATCGCAATCTCCTCACTCTCATTCGAGAGCAAAATCTTAATGAATGCCGAACCAACAATAACTCCATCGGCGTAGGCGGCCACAGATTTAGCCTGCTCTCGGGTAGAGACTCCTAGGCCAACACAGATCGGTAGTGATGTGACTGCACGGACTCGATTCACCAGTGCCGCAGCATCCACAGAGACCGTGGCGCGAGCACCCGTCACGCCCATGACGCTGGCGGCATAGACAAAGCCACCAGTCTTTGCAGCAACTTGGGCAAGACGAGCATCACTGGTACTGGGTGCAACCACATAAATAGGATTTATCGCATGTGCGGATGTGGCAGCCAGCCAGCGCCCAGACTCTTCTATCGTCAAATCAGGAGTGATCACACCTGATCCACCATGAACTGCGATGGCCTGTGCAAATTCATCGACACCGTATTTTTCAACTGGGTTCCAATAGGTCATGACCACCGCTGCAACACCTGCATCACTAGCGGTCTTGAGGGCGCTTAAAACATCGGCGGCAGTTGTGCCAGCTTTTATTGCAATCTCTGCAGCCTCTTGGATCGTAGGACCATCCATAATCGGATCGCTGTATGGAAAACCAATTTCGATTGCATCTACACCAGCATCTACAAGCACCGCAATCGCTCGCGCACAACCACTTTTAGAGGGAAAGCCAGCTGGAATATAGGCGATGAGGGCGGCTCGATTCTCGCTACGAACCTTTACAAATAGTTCATCAAGGGCTGTACTCACAAAGGGATTCCAAAGTAATTCGCTGCTGTCTGTACATCCTTATCTCCTCGACCCGACAAATTAATGAGCAGGATCGCTTCAGATCCAAGCTCGTGACCGACGATCATGGCACCAGCTAATGCGTGAGCCGTTTCGATTGCAGGAATAATGCCCTCTGTTTTGCAAAACAGTGCAAAGGCATTCATCGCCGCATCATCGTTAATTGCGCGATACTCGGCGCGACCGAGCTCGTGCAAGTATGCGTGTTCAGGTCCAACGCCTGGATAATCTAGGCCGGCAGAGATTGAATGTGATTCGATCGTCTGTCCGTTGTCATCTTGAAGGACGTAAGAGCGCGTGCCGTGCAGCACACCAGGGGATCCGCCAGTGATTGTTGCTGCATGACGACCGGTTTCGACACCATCACCACCTGCCTCAAAGCCAATTAGACGCACGGCCTCATCAGGAATGAAGGCGTGAAAAATTCCAATTGCATTTGAACCCCCACCAATGCATGCAAGGACGGCATCGGGAAGCCTTCCGCAAAGAGCCAACACCTGCTCGCGCGACTCTTCACCAATAATCTTGTGAAAATCACGGACCATCGTCGGAAATGGATGGGGGCCGGCAACGGTTCCAAGCATGTAGTGGGTGGTATCGACATTGGTCACCCAATCACGCATCGCCTCATTGATCGCATCTTTTAATGTTCGAGAGCCAGAAGTCACTGGAAAGACTTCTGCTCCTAATAATTTCATTCTCGCGACATTCAAGGCCTGTCGACGTGTGTCCTCTTCACCCATATAGACGACACACTCAAGTCCCATAAGCGCGGCCGCTGTCGCTGCTGCGACACCATGCTGACCTGCACCAGTCTCGGCGATAATTCTCTTCTTACCCATACGTTTTGTAAGCAGTGCCTGGCCTAAGACATTGTTGATCTTGTGACTACCTGTGTGGTTGAGATCCTCGCGCTTGAGAAGGATTCTCGCGCCCCCTGCATATTCGGCAAATCGCTTCGCCTCGGTGATAATGCTTGGACGCCCCGTATATGTGCGATGTAGCTCTGTGAGTTCAGCTAAGAAGAGAGGATCTTTTTGGGCGGCGTTGTGTGCATCCTCTAACTCATTGAGAGCACCGATGAGCGCCTCTGGAACGAAGCGGCCACCGAACTGACCAAAGTGACCAACCTGCTCGTTGACTTCTACGCTCACTAAATAAGCCTATCCAGACCGAGAAGTTCGCGCATTGCGATTGCCGGGTCACCCGCCTTCACAAGGGCCTCTCCCACAAGAATCGCAGTCGCACCATATTTTTGAGCCGATTCGACATCGGCCCGCGAGCAGATTCCAGACTCTGCCACCCGCACTATGGAATGTGGAAGGCGCGGGATCAACTCTGCAAATACGGAAGGGTCTACTTCTAATGTCTTCAAATTCCGAGAGTTGATTCCTACGATCTGGGGAGAGATCTCCAATGCTCTCTCTAATTCGTCATTAGTATGCACCTCCACAATTACTCGCATTCCCAGCTCAAGTGATAACTGGTGATAGTCATTGAGTTGATTTGCACCAAGGGCGGCAACAATTAAAAGGACGAGATCTGCCCCATGAGCTCTGGCTTGAAAAAACTGATACTCATCAATCATGAAATCTTTTCGAAGAATTGGGGTATCAACCCGTGCACGAACTGCATCAAGATCTGCAAGGGAGCCTCCGAAACGGCGCTGCTCAGTGAGCACACTGATTATCGTTGCACCTGCAAGGGAGTATTTTTCACCAAGTCCAGCTGGATCATCAATTTTTGCAAGAACACCTTTACTCGGTGAGGAGCGTTTGACCTCAGCGATAATCGACATCTCGTTCTTTAGTAATGTTGCAAGAGGATCACGCGCTGGTGGAATAGCATCTATCGCCTCAGATATCTGGGCCATGGAGACTCGTGAGAGAGCCAAATCCTCACGCACTCCCTCAATAATAGAATCTAGTACGCTCATGTAGATTTCTCATCACTGGGATCGATACCTTTATTGAGTGCATCCCACGAGTTCAAAGACTTGGGTGTCCTGTCATATCGTGGGGAGAGTTTGAGTTTACGGCCTGCATAGACTGCGACTATTAAAATGACTATGGCACTCGTAATGATCGCTATCGAGCTCTTCATCTAGGATCTTCGCATTCTATTCGCCACATCGACAGCGCCCAAGACTGCAGCTGCCTTGTTGTAACACTCTTGGTTCTCCGACTCAGGATCTGAATCGGCAACAACACCTGCTCCGGCTTGAACATAGGCCATGCCGTTATGGATCAATGCGGTACGGATAGCGATACATGTATCGATATTGCCCGTAAAATCGATATAGCCCACGATTCCGCCATAGAGAGCGCGACGTGTTGGCTCCAGGCCTTCGATAATCTCCATCGCCCTAGGTTTAGGTGCACCTGAGAGAGTTCCAGCGGGAAATACTGAAAATAAGGCATCAACTGCCGTGGAGTGCGAATTTAATTTGCCGGTAACTGTTGAGACGATATGCATCACATGTGAGTAACGTTCGATGTGCATGAAATCTATAACCTCGACGCTTCCAGGCTCACATACGCGGCCTAAATCATTTCTCCCCAAATCTACGAGCATCAGATGCTCGGCCCGTTCTTTAGGATCTGCCAAGAGCTCTTCGCCTAAACGATTATCCTCCTGCTCTGAGTCAGAGCGCTTGCGAGTACCTGCAATGGGGTGAATCATGACATCGCGGCCATTGACCTTAACGAGTGCCTCAGGACTTGATCCCACGACATCAATGCCACCGGTGAAACGAAAGAGATACATATATGGGCTTGGATTATTTAACCTGAGCATCCGGTAAATGTCGAGTGCATCGGATGCACACTCCATTTCAAAGCGCTGGGAAAGAACTATCTGGAAGGCCTCTCCTGCCATGATCTCTTCTTTTGCTAGGAGAATTTTTTCTTTGAAATCACTCGCTGAGATATTTGATGTAAAGGTTGGTGATGAAGAGGTCTCGATTGCTGCAACATCACCCGGTATCGAAGCGGACAAGTCGGCCTGCATACGATCTAAGCGTTGTGTACAGGCTTCGAATGCCTCGTCTATTCGATCATCACTGCCATCCCAGTTAATGGCGTTAGCGATCAAGGTAATCGTGCCATCGCTGTGATCTAGAACGGCTAGATCACTCGTTAACATAAAACTCAACTCCGGAAGCGGTAGATCTTTGAGCGCAAAGTTTGGAATCTTTTCCAATCTACGCACCACGTCATACCCCATAAAGCCGACCAATCCACCAGTCAGAGGCGGTAACCCCTCAATCTTGGGAGATCGCAGATGCGCAGCGCTTAAGCGCAACGCTTGAAGGGGATCGATTCCGCTCGGTGCACCTGCAGGTGGTGTGCCCTGCCAATATGCCAGGCCATCTGCCTCGCTCAATGTCGCCTGGCTGCGAACTCCGATGAATGAGTAGCGCGACCAAGAGCCACCATGTTCGGCAGACTCTAAGAGGAAGGTATTAGGCGCATTCTTGGCTAACTTTCGATAGATGCCGATAGGGGTTTCACCATCTGCCAATAGACGCCGCGATACGGGGATAACATTCGAGAGTTTTGCATGTGTACGAAACTCTTCAAGATTCATGGGAGTTTGTTTCAGGAATTTTCTATTATAAGTGGATTATGAAAACACGTAGCCTTGCCTGTATGGCAGGGCGCACCTGTCTGTGTAACCCTCAATAAAAGAGCATCGCCATCACAATCGAGTGCGATGCTGTGTACCTCTTGAGTATGTCCCGAGGTTGCACCTTTGATCCATATCTCACTTCGACTACGACTCCAAAATGTCGCCTGCCCACTTGCCAACGTTGCCGCTAAAGAATCAGAGTTCATGTATGCCAGCATCAAAATCTCACCACTAGTGAAATCTTGGACTATCGTTGGAATCAATGCACCGGGATCTTTGAGTGCAGATGTGATGGCAGGATCTAGGCTCTTCATAGGTTAATTCTGCCCTACAACGAGGTAGAGTTGCGTACGGGATAACTCTGTGCGCCAAGAAATGACTTGACATCACTAATTCGATGGATTCCAAAGTGAAAAACAGAGGCTGCGAGCAGTGCATCGGCACCAGCATCAAGAGCGGCGGCGAAATCCTCTAATCCGCCAGCCCCACCACTTGCAATCAGAGGAACCTTGGATACCGCCCGCACCGCAGCGATCATGCCAGTGTCATATCCGGCGCGAGTGCCATCGGCATCCATCGAGTTCAATAAAATCTCACCGATACCGAGAGCACAAGCTCTTTGTACCCATTCGAGTGCATCTAAATTCGCACTCTCACGCCCTCCATGAGTTGTAACTTCAAATCCAGAGACGGTACGGGCCCTTCGTGCATCAATGGACAGGACGAGTACTTGTGAACCAAAGCGATCTGCAATCTCGGCGATGAGCTCTGGTCTTGTGATAGCGGCAGTATTGATCGATACCTTGTCGGCACCGGCGCGTAATAGTCGATCTACATCCTGCACTGTGCGGATTCCGCCACCAACAGTCAATGGAATGAAGACCTGCTCTGCTGTTCGCCTGACGACATCTAGGGTGGTATCGCGCCCAGAGCTACTCGCTGAAATATCTAAAAATGTCAGTTCATCTGCGCCCTCTGCCCCGTATAGAGCGGCCATCTCAACTGGATCTCCTGCATCAATCAGATTTGTAAAGTTGACTCCCTTGACCACTCGTCCCTGCGTGACATCTAGACATGGAATGATGCGCACTGCAAGTGTCATTGGGATACAACTTTTAACGCTTGATCTAAAGTGAAAGCTCCTGCATAGAGGGCCTTTCCAACGATTGCTCCCTCGATACCAATCGAGGTCAGAGCGGCAAGATCTGCGATATCGGCCAAGCTTGAAATCCCTCCACTTGCAACTATCGGTCTTGATGTCACCGCACATACTGATTTCAAAAGTTCAATATTGGGACCTGCCAATGTGCCATCCTTTGTTACATCGGTGACGACATAACGGGCGCAACCATCACGATCGAGTCGCTCGATAGTTTCGAAGAGATCCCCACCTTCACTTGTCCAACCACGGGCTGCAAGAGTCGTGCCGCGCACATCTAGACCAACGGCGATCAACTCACCGTGTTTGGCAATAACTTGTGCGGTCCACGACGGGTTTTCCAGAGCTGCCGTTCCTAGATTGATACGCCGGGCGCCTGTGGCAATTGCGCGCTCTAAAGATGCATCATCACGGATACCACCCGAAAGTTCGACCTTAATATCTAATGCAGCGACTACTTGCGCTAGCAGAAGCGCATTATCCCCACGGCCAAAGGCTGCATCAAGATCAACTAAGTGAATCCACTCTGCTCCAGCGCTTTGAAACTCAAGTGCGACTTCAAGTGGTGCTCCATAAATACTCTCCTGTGAAAGCTCACCCTGCACCAATCGAACGGCACGGCCATCCTTCACATCAACTGCAGGCAATAACTCTAAAGCCTTCACAGAGAACGACTCCAGTTCTTGATGAGGGCAAGACCTGCATCACCTGATTTTTCGGGATGAAACTGTGTTGCACTCATGTAGCCATCTTCAACGGCCGATACAAACCTTTCACCATATGTGCTCCATGTCTGCATCTGCCCAGGACCATCCTTGGCTGCATAGGAGTGCACAAAGTAGAAGGATGAATCCTCTACTCCTGCAAAGAGTTGGGTATTTTTCGGAGTTTCTACCGTGTTCCATCCCATATGAGGCAAAATCTCTGCCGAAAGTTTGGATACCACCCCTGGCCAAATGCCAACGCCACTATGGGCTTGGCCCTGTGAGTTTTCATCTCCCAATGAGAAAAGAATCTGCATACCAATACAGATTCCAATCGTGGGGCGCTCTGCACTCAAGCGTGTCCTAATGATGTTGGCACCATCGATCGCATCCAAGCCACGCATGCAGGCAGCAAATGCACCAACACCCGGCACGACTAATCCATCGGCTTCCTGTGCAGTCTTTGTATCTGAAGTGAGAACTACATCAAAACCACTTGTTGCAAATGCCCGTTGTGCCGATCGTAGATTGCCTGATCCATAGTCAAGAATTGCGATCAAAGAGAGCCCTTGGTCGATGGAATCCCGGCTACTCGGCCATCAAGTGAGACGGCATCACGAAGTGCACGAGCGACCGCCTTGAACTGAGCCTCAAACACGTGGTGAGCATTGCGTCCCTCAAGGACACGGATGTGAAGTGCTATATGTGCCTCTGCAACAATTGACTCCCAAATATGTTTACCCATCGTCGTATCAAAACTTCCGATGAGCTCGACAATCTCAGGCTGGCGATGCACAAGATAGGGACGCCCAGATAGGTCAACGGCGGCCTGAACGAGGACTTCATCAAGTGGAACCATCGAATCACCGAAACGACGGATTCCAACCTTGTCCCCTAGCGCCTCTCGCAAAGCCTGCCCAAATGCCAGCGATGTATCTTCAACGCTATGGTGAGAGTCGACTTCGATATCTCCGCTCGTCTTAACCGTTAAATCAAAGCCTGAGTGCTTACCGAGTTGGGACATCATATGATCGAAGAATGGGACGCCTGTCGAGACGTCGATGACGCCTTGGCCATCTAAGTTGAGGTCGACTACAACATGCGACTCTTTGGTCTTTCGTTCGACTCGCGCAGTTCTCATGGCTCTCTCTCTCTTCTTCTACAGAACTTCTCTTAGGGCCTTTATAAATGCTTTATTCTCGGCCTCATTGCCGATGCTCACACGAAGATAAGAGGATAATCCCACATCTCGAATCAGAACTCCCTTTTCTAGAAGGGCGCTCCACAACTGCGGCGCAGTATGAGCAAAGCCCGTGAAAAGAATGAAATTAGCCCCACTCGGGCGAGTAGTCAGACCCAGAGCCTTGAGTTCACTCACTAATCCTTCACGCGCAGCGATGAGAGTCGCGACATTACCCAAGAGCTCTGCACGATAATCGAGGGCAATGAGTGCGACGGCCTGCGTAATGGAGCTCAAGTGATACGGCAAACGCACGATCTGCATGGCATCAATCACACGCGGGTCGGCGACAAGATAGCCCAGACGAGCACCAGCAAAGGCGAAGGCCTTGCTCATGGTGCGAATTACTACAACATGAGGGTGCTCGCCTATAAGAGTCACCGCCGATCTCTCGGATGAAAACTCTGCATATGCCTCATCGACTATCAAGAGGCCACCATGAACTGCAACTACCTCTGCGATCTTGCCAATCGCCTCGATTGGGATCAGGTCTCCCGTTGGATTATTGGGTGTCGTAATAAAAGTCAATGCGGGTTTATGTTCGCTGATCTGTGCCTTGGCAATATCTACATTGAATGTAAGATCAGGGTTACGGCCCCCATCAATCCAAGATGTACCGGCCACTTTCGAGATCAGTGAATGCATCGAATACGAGGGTATAAAGCCAATCGCGCTGCGGCCTCCAAAGGCAAGGAAGAGAGATTGAATAATCTCATTGCTGCCGTTTGCAGCCCAAATATTGGCCGATGAGGTTTGGGTGCTACTTGCCTCATTGATGTACGAGGCCAATGCTGTGCGCAGTTGAGTTGCATCCCGATCAGGATAGCGATTGAGAGTCAGTGCGACCTTTGCCACGGCCTGTGCGATTGAGGCTTGTAACTTGGGTGATGGAGGATATGGATTCTCATTCGTATTCATCGATGCATCTGCAGGTACTTGTGGTGCACCGTAAGGAGATAGCGGGGCTAAATCAGCACGAAGTGGAAGCCATGCTGGCCAGTTCATCATACGTTCTCCAGTCGGACCGACATCGCCTCACCATGAGCGGGAAGATCCTCCGCATTGGCTAGCGTGATTACGGTAGGAACTATCTCAAGGAATGCTGACTTGTCGTACTCAATGAAGTGCAATCCTCGGAGAAAACTCTGCACAGATAGACCACTTGAGTGACAGGCACACCCTCCAGTAGGAAGAACATGGTTAGAACCAGCCGAATAATCACCGAGTGAGACGGGTGAATAACGACCAATAAATACAGCACCAGCGTTTCGAATTTTCTCTGAATCATCTCGGGCATTTAAAGTGTGAATCTCGAGGTGCTCTGCCGCATAAGCATTGACAACATCTAGCCCTTGCTCGATAGAGTCAACGAGTACGATGGCAGATTGCAGACCCGATAAGGCCTCACGAATTCGCTCTGCGTGCTTAGTTTTGGCAACACGTCGTCCCAACTCCTCCATCACGGCATCGGCCAACTCAGGACTATCGGTCACTAAGACCGCGGCGGCAATCACATCATGCTCGGCTTGACTGATTAAATCGGCGGCCACATCGGCTGGGATTGCAGTTTTATCGGCCAAGATGGCGATCTCAGTTGGTCCCGCCTCTGAATCAATCCCGATAACACCACGCAATGCACGTTTGGCCGCGGCAACGTAAATATTGCCTGGACCTGTCACCAAGTCACATTTTTGTGACAGACCCTCCATGCCATAGGCAAAGAGTGCAATCGCTTGGGCTCCACCAATGGCATAGACCTCGGTTATGCCAAGGAGTGCGCATGTGGCCAATATCGTTGGATGAGGTAATCCTGCGAAATCTCTCTGTGGTGGAGATGCCACGGCAATCGATTCAACACGCGCGATTTGAGCTGGAATCACATTCATCATAACGCTACTGGGATACACAGCGCGGCCACCGGGTACATATAACCCAACACGATCAACTGGTATCCATTTTTCAGTAACCACTCCACCATCAACGACTGTGGTCTGCGTTTGTGTGCGTACTTGGTCGAGATGGACTTTTCTAATTCGAGAGATTGAGAGCTCCAGCGCTATACGTATTTCAGGATCTAGCTGATCAAGGGCCGACTTGAGCGCATTGGGCGGAACACGAATACTCGGCGGTCTTACTCCATCAAATTCCTGTGCCAAGTCAAGTAAGTCAGTTTCAGATCCGTTATGTACTCTCTTCAAAATCGGCTCAATCACCTGCATGGCCGCATTGATATCCAGAGCCGCACGTGGCAGCTCTCGCTGGTATGCGGCTTTACTCAGAGCCCTACCACGTAGATCTAACAAGCGAATCATGAAGCAAAGTGTAACGGGCGATATTGAAGCGCTGTCGCCTGATTAATTCACGGGACTAGACCAAGCAGTTTGGACCCAAGATGGATTTCAAATCTGCGCTCAAACTCGGCGATGCACTGATGAGGGCGTCAATCTTCATGAATGTGCTACTGCCATTATCACGAAGTTGTAGATGAACCTCACGCTTACCAGGATGAGAACGCAAGATCTCTTTAATGCGCTCCACTATCGGTGGCGTGCACTGCGAGATGGGAAGAGAGATGACGAGAGGACCACTTGGCCCCATAGATATATCGGGCATGGACATCTCCAGCGCTGTGAAACGCAGAGCATCATCCCGACGATCTACTCGACCACGGACCGTAACGATTCGATCCTCTGTTAGAGACATCGCATATTGAGTATATGTATGTGCAAAGAAAAGAACTTCCAGTGAGCCTTCAAGATCCTCAACCGTGACAACGGCCCACGAAGCTCCTGCACGGGAGACTTTACGGGTGATACCTGTGATTAATCCCCCGATAGTGACGATTGCCTCATTTTGTGCGCCATCATCTACGAGTTCGCTGATAGTCATATCTGTATTAGCCCGCAATACATGCTCAACACCGAGAAGTGGATGATCAGAGACATAAAGTCCCAACATCTCTCGCTCATAACTGAGCAGCATCGCCTTATCCCATTCACCCTGTGGAATCTCTACATCGAGAGCCGCTACTTGGCTGATGGACTCTGCCCCAAATAGATCAAACTGTCCGATCGCCTCTGCCCGCTTGGTTTCAATGACAGAGTCAATCGCCTCACAATAAATTGCCATGAGACCTTTTCTTGTGACCTGCATTGACCCAAAAGCTCCGGCCTTGATCAGAGATTCGATTGTCTTTTTGTTACAGACTTGAGCATCAACCTTTGCTAAGAAATCACCAAATGATGTGAATCTCCCCTTAGTCTGGCGTGCAAGCTTGATCGACTCGACGACACCCTCGCCAACGTTGCGAATAGCAACTAGGCCAAAGCGAATATCTTTACCGCGCGGGGTGTACTCGGCATCGGATTCATTGATATCTGGCTCAAGAACTTTGATCCCCATCCGGCGACACTCACTCAGATACAACGCCGATTTATCCTTGTCATCTCGGACGCTTGTGAGAAGGGCGGCCATGTACTCAGTTGGATAGTTTGCCTTCAGATGAGCTGTCCAATAAGAGACCACGCCATATCCAGCGGAGTGAGCCCGGTTGAAGGCATAGTCAGAGAATGGAATCAAAACATCCCATAGACGTTTAATCGCCGCCGTCGAGTACCCATTGTCCTTCATACCTGCCTCAAATGGTCCGTACTCCTTGTTCAGAATCTTCTTATCCTTCTTGCTCATTGCCTTTCGCAGTAGATCGGCGCGCCCGAGAGTGAAGCCAGCCACTTTTTGAGCTATCGCCATCACCTGCTCCTGGTAGACGATAAGGCCATAGGTATCATCGAGAATCTCTTTCAGTGCATCGATGAGTTCTGGATGAATCGCCTCAACTGGTTTGCGCTTGTTCTTTCGATCTGCATAGTTATTGTGTGCATTCTCGCCCATAGGACCGGGGCGATAGAGCGCGATGACAGCGGAAATATCGGCGAAGGAATCTGGTGACATGGCACGAAGGAGAGCACGCATCGGGCCACCATCGAGTTGAAAGACGCCCAGTGTGTCGCCGCGAGATAGGAGTTCGTATGTTTTCTTATCATCAAGGGTCAAATCCTCCAGGACGACTATCTTGTTTTGATTTGACTTGATATTGAGAAGTGCATCATCTAACACTGAGAGATTTCGAAGCCCTAGAAAATCCATCTTAAGAAGCCCTATAGCCTCACAAGCCCCCATATCAAACTGCGTGATGATCGCCCCATCTGCTTCACGGCGATGAATGGGGATTACATCTAACAAAGGTTCACGCGAGAGAATCACTCCTGCAGCATGGACCCCCCACTGGCGCTTTAATCCCTCAAGACCGCGTGCAGTATCAACTACGCGTTGTGAATCAGGATCTGACTCGTAGAGTGCGCGAAACTCACCCGCCTCCCCATACCGCTCATTTTTTGGATTAAATATCCCGCTCAAAGAGATGTCTTTGCCCATAACTGATGGTGGTAAGGCCTTCGTGAGTTTTTCACCGATGACATATGGATACCCCAAGACACGTGTGGAATCTTTGATCGCCTGCTTGGATTTAATCGTTCCGTAAGTAATGATCTGAGCGACTCGGTCTTCACCATATCTACTCGTTGCATAACGGATCATTTCTCCACGTCTTCTCTCATCAAAATCCAAGTCGATATCTGGCATCGAGATACGTTCTGGATTAAGAAAGCGCTCAAACAAGAGTCCATGCTCAAGAGGATCAAGGCCAGTAATACCAAGTGCATATGCAACTAAGGAGCCGGCAGCCGAACCACGGCCTGGTCCGACACGGATTCCTACCTGTTTTGCGTGGGCGACCAGGTCGGCGACGACGAGAAAGTAGCCAGGAAAACCCATCGTCTGCATCACGCCTAACTCGTAAGCAAGGCGAGCATTGTGCTCTGGCGTTAAACGAGTGCCCATACGTGCGATTAATCCCCGTTCAGCCTCCTTTTTGAGCCAAGAGTCCTCGCTCTCTCCGGCGGGAACGGCAAACTGAGGTAAAAGATTCTCCCCTTCGCGCAGGCTCACGTTGCAGCGCTCGGCTATCAGTAAGGTGTTATCGCAGCTTTGTGGAATCTCTTTGAAGAGCTCTCGCATCGCCGCTGGGCTTTTCACGAAGAAACTATCGTTATCAAATTTGAATCGTTTGGGATCGGCAAGTGTTGATCCCGATTGAACACAGAGCAATGCCTCATGGGCGGGTGCATCTGACTGCAATGTATAGTGCAAGTCATTTGTTGCAAGAAGCGGTAGTCCAAGTTCTTTGCTAAGTTTGAGAAGATCTGCCCTGACTCGAGACTCAACTTCGATCCCATGGTCCATGATCTCCAAATAAAAATTTTCGGCTCCGAAGATATCTCGAAAATCACTCGCCGCCTTGAGCGCCCCTGTGTAATCATCCATACGGAGTCGGGTTTGTACCTCTCCTGCCGGACATCCTGTTGTTGCGATGAGACCTTTTGAATACTGAGAAAGGATCTCTCGATCCATACGTGGCTTGTAGTAGTAGCCCTCAAGGGAGGCCAAAGATGAGAGTCGAAAGAGATTGCCTAAGCCAACATTGTCCTGGGCCAAAATCGTCATGTGCGTGTAGGCCCCACCACCTGAAACATCATCCTCGCCACCTTGAGCCCATTTGATTCGCTTCTTATCAAAACGAGATTCTGGAGCGACATATGCTTCAATGCCGATGATTGGCTTCACACCTGCCTTCTTTGCACTTTTATAAAAATCAAAGGCTCCGAATACATTTCCATGATCTGTCATCGCGATAGCAGGCATCTTTTGCCGCACAACCTCGCTCATAAGCTCTTCAACACGCGCAGCACCATCGAGCATCGAATACTCAGTGTGCACGTGTAGATGAACGAAGTTATCAGTTGTCATATTTAATCTAAGGCTATTGCTTACGGTAGGACCGCATCAGATAGCAACGCCAAAGAGGCCTGCAAATCTGCTGGATAGGGGGCCGAAAACTTCATTGCCTCTCCATTGATGGGATGCTTAAATCGAAGCTCCTTTGCATGTAGCCACGGGCGCGCCATAGCCAAACTCTTCGCGAGCACGGGATCGGCGCCGTAGGTCATATCCCCGATCAATGGATGGTTAAGGGCAGAGAAATGAACACGAATTTGATGTGTGCGGCCCGTTTCTAATTCAACTTGAACGAGGGATACCGCGCGATAATACTCGATGACCTCGTAATGCGTGATCGACTCTTTTCCAGTCCCGACAACTGCAAAACGATGATCCTCTTTCGGATGACGATCAATAGGAGCATCGATCGTGCCGGTCGATGGATCCATGTGGCCTTGGACCAGTGCGTGATAGATCTTTTCAACTATGCGAGTCCGAAAGGCATCCTTCATCACCGTAAATGCACGATCGCTCTTTGCAACAATCATTAACCCACTTGTCCCAACATCTAAACGATGCACAATGCCTGCACGTTCGGCGGCACCACTGGTGGAGATAATGAAGCCAGCCGCGCTCAGAGCACCAACGACCGTTGCTCCAGTCCAACCAGGACTTGGATGTGCTGCAACACCAACTGGCTTGTCGATGACGACGATGTCTTCATCCTCATGAATGATCCCCAAACCCTCAATCGGGGTGAGCGGGATTGCGAGGGTATTGACAGGGGCTGGTAGGAGAACCTCGATCACCTGACCTGCACTCACACGCTCGGATTTGAGCATCGTGCGTCGCGAGGTTGTGATATCCCCATCTTCAAGAAGTTTGACTACAGCCGTGCGCGATAGCCCCAATACACGGGTCAGTGCACTATCGATTCGCTCTCCAGCAACACCCTCGGGTACAGATAAAGTTCGCAGCTCTCGATCACTCATGAGGTGTACGTACCTTTGTAATCGGTGGGATATTGCGTATCGTCAAAATCATGGACAGGCCCGCAGCGCAGACAATCGCACAGTCGGCGATGTTAAAGACGGGCCAGCGCGGGAGCTGCATCCAGTCAATGACATGTCCGCGCAGAAAACCCGGCTCACGAAAGATACGATCCATCAGATTACCCAACACGCCACCCATGATAAGTCCTAAAACGACCGACCAGCCTTTCGAAGTTAACTGTGGAGCGAAATAGACAATCACAACTAATACAGCGATTCCAAATATGGATAGAAAAAGCGTGGCATTTGTTGCCAGTGAAAATGCCGCTCCAGGGTTGCGCACGAAGGTAAGTTGGAAAAAACTTCCAAGGATCTTCAGGGGTTCGCGGTTGACCAGGTGATTTACTGCCCAGGCCTTAGTTGCTAAATCGAGGATCCAGATGAACCAGGCCACACCTAATAGTGTGCGCCACCTTTGCACTGCTAGCGCCGTTCTTCCTTCTGCTTGCAAAGCATGCACAGAGTTGCGCGTGGAAAGACCTGCAGGCGAGCCTTTCCAATTGCATTACCGCACTCTTCACATGAGCCATAGCGCTTTGAGTCGATACGATCAAGGGCACGTTCGGTTTGCAGGACCATATCGCGAGCATTAATCACAAGAGACATCTCATGTTCGCGTTCGAAGGTCTTCGTGCCGGCATCGGCTTGATCATCACCGGCACCCTCACCTGACTCTTGGATGAGTGAATCCATCTCGAGCTCAACAACTATGAGTTCGCGCCGCAGGCGCTCTAACTCTTTGGCGATATCAGCGCGGATAATTTTTAACTCTGCAACCGTCCACGGAGCCTCTGAATCACTCACAACGATTGGTGTTGGAGCACTCTTGATAGGTTTCAAAGCCGGTGCTTTTTTGCCACTCTTGATCGGGCGAGGCGGAGGGGGCATCACAAGACGGCGCTCTTCTATTACCGGAGCCAAAACCGGTGCACTGACGGTGGAGACCGAGACAGTCTGAGATTTCTCATCTACGGTCAGGGTTGTCTTGCTCGTAGATACCTTGCCGCCAGCTTTTTTAACTGGGATAGATTTTACTGCGCTCTTCTTGACTGCGCTCTTCTTGACTGCGGTCTTCTTGACTGCTGATTTCTTGACTGCTGATTTATTGACTGCTGATTTCTTGACTGCTGATT
>JABMMN010000039.1 GCA_013205535.1 Candidatus Planktophila sp. | reverse complement strand
CTCTGCACCTCTATGGCTCTACCAGTTGTGGGCCTTCATAGCCCCTGGGCTACATCGAAAAGAGAAACGGAACTCAGTGCTCTTTATTGTTTCGGCCACACCTTTTTTCGCTCTCGGAGCGAGCCTGGGCTATCTGGTCCTGCCAGTAGCGATTCGAATTCTCTTTGGTTTCACACCCAGTGCTCTAACAAACCTTGTGCAGTTCGATGACTATCTTGATTTCGTCCTACGGATAATCCTTATCTTCGGCCTGGCCTTCGAGTTGCCAGTCTTTTTGGTAACGCTCAATCTGATCGGCGCCCTTCGAGGAGAGACGATATTGAAGCCTTGGCGCATGTGGATTTTCTCCATCGTTCTCTTCACAGCGGCTTTCACACCAACGGGCGATCCGATCACAATGCTTCTTCTTGCTGGACCCCTGTGCCTCCTCTATTTTCTCGCAGGTGGCATTGGTGTTTTGGTCGATAAGAAACGCGATAAACGCGCTGCACAAATCCCAACAGGGATATCATCTATTGAATCTGCAACCCCGATCGAGTAATAGAGCGATAAGGTCGCCTTATGTGGGCCCTGGTGATAAACCCAACGTCTGGGTCGGGAAAAGGCTCAGTAGTAGGTCGAAAGGTTAGAGATTTTCTCGTTGAACGAGGGTTAGAACACAAAATAATTGAGGGCGATGGCGCCAGCAATGTGCGCAAGAATCTCTCGATTTTTCTCGCCAAATATCCTGATTGCTCAGGGGTTTTAACCGTAGGGGGAGATGGCAGCGCTCATGAAGCGATGCAGGTGACAACGCCTCTTGGAGTACCACTAGCAATTATCCCAGCAGGCACTGGGAATGATCTCGTTCGAGCCCTTGGATGGTCCTTAGATGATTTAAAGGATTATCTGGAGAAGATCGTTTCCACGCCCTATGTAAACATTGATCTAGGCCAAGTTGGAAGTGAGTGGTTTGGTGCAGTCCTTTCGACAGGCTTTGACTCAATAGTCAATGAGAGGGCGAACTCATTGTCATGGCCGAAAGGTGCCATGAAATACAACGTATCGATTGCGATTGAGCTACCACGTTTTCGAGCGCGCCATTATGAAATTACCTTGGATGAGCAAGTCATCTCAACACGGGCGATGCTTATTGCTGTTGCAAATGGGAGTAGCTACGGCGGGGGAATGTTAGTCTGTCCCGAAGCCACTGTGACAGATGGCTATTTCGATGTGATGATTCTTCATCCAGTATCTAAATTGGAGTTTCTCAAGGTGTTTCCACGCGTCTTTAAAGGAACTCATATCTCTCATCCAGCCGTGGAAATAGTTCGTAGTAAAGTTGTGACAATAAAAGCCGATGCAGTGGCATATGCAGATGGCGATAGGGTCGGTGCCCTTCCTGTGACGGCACGGTGTGTTCGCAATGCCATGAAAACCTGGATGCCATGACGACACCAGCCCAGAGTTATGCAGCGGCAAAGGCGCGAAACGCGCATCCCATCACTCAGGCATTTTTAGCAACTTTTAGCTTTGAGTTCGATAGTTTCCAGGTCGAAGCCTGTCACGCTCTGGAAGAGGGAAATGGGGTATTGGTCGCGGCACCCACAGGAGCTGGAAAGACCGTCGTCGGAGAGTTCGCCGCGTATTTCGCTCAGCATCTTGGAAAGAAGTGTTTTTACACAACTCCGATCAAAGCATTATCGAATCAAAAATACTCTGAATTTGTTGCCAAGTTCGGGCAAGAAAAAGTTGGCCTACTCACGGGGGACACCAGTATCAATGGTGAGGCAGATATCTTGGTAATGACGACCGAAGTCCTGCGAAATATGTTGTATGCGGGCTCTTCAACTCTTTCAAATCTGGGTTATGTAGTCATGGATGAGGTTCACTATCTCGCCGATAAATTCCGTGGAGCGGTATGGGAGGAGGTCTTAATCCACCTTATGGAAAGTGTGCAGGTCATTTCTCTATCGGCCACAGTTTCAAATGCAGAAGAGTTTGGAGAATGGCTAGGTGAGGTACGGGGAAATACCTCAGTCATAGTGAGTGAAATCAGACCGATTCCGTTGTATCAGCATGTGCTCATTGGGAATCGAATGCTAGATCTCTTTGAGCAACCAGGACAGATCAACCCAGAGATATTGACCCGAGAGCGCGAGGCGATGAGGAAATCATCGATGGATCGGCATCGTCGGGGTCGTTATAGCGATGTCAAAGACCGACTTTCACGCGCTGATATCGTTGAAAAACTTGCGCGTGAAAATATGCTGCCAGCAATCACCTTCATCTTCTCCCGAGTCGGATGTGACGCCGCAGTCAAACAGTGCTTGGCCGCTGGTATTCGCTTGACATCCCCACTTGAGCGCATAGAGATCAAAGCGAGCGCACTAAAATACACGGCACATATATCCGCTGAGGATCTAGAGGTCCTTGGATTTAGCGATTGGTTAACGGCTCTTGAGCGCGGAATCGCCGCTCATCACGCTGGTCTGCTCCCAAGTTTCAAGGGCGCAGTTGAAGATCTCTTCCAACGTGGACTTGTGAAGGCAGTCTTTGCGACAGAGACACTTGCTCTTGGGATAAACATGCCGGCACGAACAGTCGTATTAGAAAAACTCATCAAATTCAATGGTGAGTCGTTAGTGCCCATTACGCCAGGGGAGTACACACAACTAACTGGAAGAGCCGGTCGTCGTGGGATCGATATTGAGGGAAATGCGGTTATTCAGTGGTCTCCAACGGTGGATTCGGCAGCCGCGGCAGGCTTGGCATCTACGCGAACATACCCACTTCGCTCCTCTTTTGCACCCTCCTATAACATGTCAATAAATTTGATCTCACGATTTGGAAGAGAGCGGGCACGGACATCGCTGGAATCCTCCTTCGCACAGTTCCAAGCCGATAGGGCTGTAGTAGGACTTTCTCGCCAAATTCGTAAGAACGAGACGGCTATCGAAGAGATACTCAGTAACGCTCAATGTCATCTCGGTGATTTCATCGATTATGCGAGTATTCGACGAGAGATCAAAGAGGTTGAGGGCTTCTTAAGTCGGAGAGATCATAAGAAGAGCTTTGATAATCGCCAACGATCCAGGTTAGAGAACGATTTGAGCGACCTACGCAAGTCGCTTCGTAATCACAGCTGTCATAGTTGTAATGACAGGGAGGAGCATGCCCGCTTTGCCGAGCGTGCCGGACGCCTGAATCGAGAGAATGATGGACTTCGTACACGTGTTGAGAGCCGCACACATGTCATTGCAAAGACTTTCGATCAAATTTGTCAGGTTCTTACCCATCTTGACTATATTCAAGGAGAGAAACCAACTTCACAGGGCAAGATCCTCACGAAGATATATGCCGAGTCCGATCTCTTGCTTACTGAATCTATTCGCTGCGGGATATTTGATGAACTCAACGCTACCGAGCTCTTATCAATTGTCTCTTGCATGATCTTTGAGTCCCGTTCAGTTGAGAATATTGCTCCCAAGATGCCAAGCCCCAGGGTTTCATCGGCCTTGACAGAGGTCATCTCAATTTGGGCACAGTTGGAGGCTATAGAGGCGCAGTACGGCGTAAAGACTCAGCGGGAGCCAGATGCTGGATTTTGCGCGATCTCCTATAAATGGGCCAGCGGTGGCTCTCTTCACAGTGTTCTCAAAGGTAGTGATATGTCGGTAGGCGATTTTGTTCGTTCAACGAAACAGTTAATCGATCTACTTAATCAGATCTCAGGGGCAAGTCAGAAACTTCGTCCAGTATGTAAAGATGCAATTAAACGAATCGATCGCGGGGTTGTCTCCTACCTCATGGGCGATATATGACATTGATGCTCATTGACAGTGCATCGCTTTGGTATCGGGCCTATTATGGAATGCCCGATACTCTCGTAGCACCAGATGGAACTCCTGTTAATGCAATTCGTGGGTACATTGATATGACGGCCCGCCTGATCGCTATCTATAAACCCACGCGTATCGTTGCAGCCTTAGATGGTGATTGGCGCCCGACTTGGCGCGTAGATTTATTTCCTGACTATAAAGCCAACCGCCTCGAACAAGAGGGCGAAGAAGAGGAAGAGCCCGAGACGCTAACACCCCAGATACCGATTTTACTTGAACTTCTAGATCTCTTTGGGATTCCAGTGGTAGGAGTAGATGATTTTGAGGCCGATGATGTCATGGCAACGTATGCCGATAATGAGAATGGTCCGGTACGGATAGTCACCGGCGATCGCGATCTCTTCCAGATGGTTGATGATAAGCGCGATATCAAAGTTGTCTACTTAGCAAAGGGTGTATCGGCACACGATCTAGTCGATTACAACTACATATCGGCGAAATATCAGATACCAGGGGAGCGGTATGCACTCTTCGCTGTTTTTCGTGGAGATCCATCAGATGGTCTTCCAGGAGTACGGGGTATCGGTGAAAAGGGAGCGGCGTTAATAGCGAGAAATTTCTCATCACTCACCGATGCTATTGAAGGTGCAAAAATCGCTCATGAAGCCCTACCGCCAGCTTTGGCAAAGAAAATCCTGGCTGGTCTTGACTATCTTAAAGTGGCACCGACCGTAGTGGCGCTAGCACGAACCGTTCCTCTACCGCGAATAGATTTGTCGACTCCTCAAGCACCGCAGGATCTCTCTGTGATCTATCAATTCAAGGAGCGTTACGGCTTAGGGGCTAGCGTTGATCGCTTGATCAGTGCTTTGAATTGGTGAATCTTTTACTAGCCATTCTCGGTGGCGTATTTCTAAGTGGTGCCTTCGCACCGATGTCATTGTGGTGGTTAGCACCATTAGGAATCGCCACCCATATGTACACACTCAAGCGTTGCGCTCGGCCATTTCTAAACTCTTTCATCTTTGCTTTTACATTCAATGCCATAGCACTCAATTGGACTAGTATCTTCGTTGGCTCTACTCCTTGGTTGATTTTGGCGGTGGGTCAAGCTCTCTTGTTCATCCCATTGGGCCTTTGCCGAAGATTTTCTATCTCTTTTTATCCCTTGATCTTTCTCGTTCTTGAGCAGATACGTTCGATATTTCCATTTGGAGGCTTTGGGTGGCTTCGCATCGCATACTCTCAAAGTGATTCCCCTTACAGGCAGATTGCCGCCATTGGGGGAGCAGTTGCTTTAAGTGCGATTGTGTTATGTGTGGCACTAGTTTTCGCCGCCGTATTTTCTAGAAGATTGCTAATTACGCCCATTCTCCCTCTTTTTTTGCTGATGATTCCTGTTCAAACACACGCCATAGGAGAGATCAAAACACTCATGGTTCAGGGAGATGTTCCGAAATTAGGACTCGATTTCAATTCAAGGGCAAAGGCCGTCTTTGCTAATCATGTTGCAGAGACTAGAAAAGCACTGGCAATAAACAGTGATGTCGACTTTATTCTCTGGCCAGAGAATGCAGTGGATGTTGATCCCTTCACGAATAGCGATGTTGAGAAGGAGTTGAACTCCTTCTCGCAACCTCTAATCATTGGCGCGGTTATTCGTAACCAAGGTAGATTGCAGAACACATCGATTCTTTGGACCAAGCAGTCTCGCCAGATCTATATTAAGAGGCATCTAACTCCCTTTGGCGAGTACATACCATTGCGCCCATTAGCCCAGAAAATCTCTAGCTTGAGCCAGTTAGTTGAGGATTTTCATCCTGGCAACACATCACCTTCATTCGTAATTGGAAAAGCGAAAATTGCGCCAGTCATCTGCTTTGAACTCGTTGATGATGGCTTGCTCTCGCAGGCTGCATCGACCTCTCATCTCTTTGTTGTGCAGACCAATAGTGCAACCTTTGGAGTATCGGCCCAGAGCGCCCAGCAACTAAGGATTTCACGTATCCGAGCGATTGAACATGGCCGAAATACGCTCTCAGTCTCCACAACTGGAATCTCTGCCGTTATCGATTCTCAAGGCAAAATCCTGCAAAGTACTCAGTCGCATCGCCCCGCTCATCTATTCACCACAACGCAGTTATTGGATAGTCAGACACCCAGGGATATGGCCGGTGATTGGGCCCAAGTGGGCAGCTTTATCTGGCTCGTACTCCTAACGAGTTCGCGTCATCGCTTGAGGGTAGCACACCGATAACTTATATTATGTAAACTCAGGCAAACTCAGAGATGGGTGGGCAGGAGCAGATCAGATTCCTATCCCCGTGCGCTCCATCTATGCGACCTACGGCGGGCCAGTATTTGCCCGGCATTCCGATGATCTCTCCGCTGATAAGTCCAGAGCGCAAGGTCGGTGTAGCTGCGAACTCCCGGGTGTAGGAACGCTGCCAATCACTGGCTACCACGGCCCCTACCGTGTGGGGTGCATGGCGCAGCGCTGAATCCTCAACGCTTATATTCCCATCCCGGATCGATTCAATCTCCCCTGCTATAGCGATCATGGCGGCAATAAATCTATCTATCTCGGCGATATCTTCGCTCTCAGTGGGCTCGATCATCAAAGTCCCTGCAACTGGAAAGCTCATGGTCGGTGCGTGAAGGCCATAATCCATCAACCGCTTAGCGATGTCATCAACACTGACACCCGTGCTCTTTGTTATCTCGCGAATATCCAAAATACATTCATGGGCGACTCTTCCCGTCTTTCCCGTATAAAGAATGGGATAGAAAGGATTGAGTTTTGCGGCCATGTAGTTAGCCGACAAGATGGCAACTGATGTAGCAAGGGTTAATCCAGCCCCGCCCATCATTCGAATGTAGGCCCACGAAATGGGCAGGATGCTCGCTGAGCCAAATGGTGCACCGCTAATTGGACCAGGCCCTGTTGTAGGCCCGGCAGAGGCATCCATCGGATGATTGGGAAGAAATGGCGCCAGATGTGACCGCGAGATCACCGGTCCCACGCCTGGTCCCCCACCGCCATGAGGGATACAGAAGGTTTTATGAAGATTAAGGTGAGAAACATCGGCACCGAATTTTCCAGGTTGTGAGAGCCCCACAAGAGCGTTCAGATTCGCACCATCGACATAGACCTGACCACCAGCCTCATGAACCATTGCGCAGATTCTTGTGATCTCGGATTCAAAAACTCCATGCGTAGATGGATATGTCACCATAATCGCTGCCAAGACATTTGCATGCTCTGAGATCTTCAAAGTCAGGTCATCCAAGCTGACATTTCCGGCTTCATCGCACTCAACAACTACAACCTTCATCCCTGCCATCACTGCAGATGCGGCATTGGTGCCATGCGCACTCGATGGAATCAAACATATTGTGCGCCCCTTATCTGCACGGGAATCATGATAATTACGGATCGCAAGAAGACCTGCGAACTCTCCTTGACTTCCGGCATTGGGCTGCAAAGAGACTGCGTCATAGCCTGTGATCGTAATCAGCCATTGCGATAACTCCTCTATCACTTGCCGAGTACCGGCGCTCTGGGCAGATGGGGCAAAGGGATGAAGGGATGAAAACTCTGGCCACGTAACGGGAATCATCTCTGTTGTTGAGTTCAATTTCATTGTGCACGAGCCCAGAGGAATCATGGTGCGATCAAGTGCCAAGTCGCGATCAGATAACATTCGTAAATAACGCAACATTGATGTCTCTGAGCGATGAGTGTTGAATATTGGATGACGCAGGTAGGAGGAGCTTCGCATCTGGTTAAGAGGAATCGAAGGAGAAATCTCTCCCACTTTCCCACCACCGAAGATCTCCTTGAGATCACCCAGCAAGGTTGCATCAGTAGATTCATCCAGAGAGAGTCCAATATGTGTTGAATCAATTACTCGCAAATTAATTTTCTTAGTAGCAGCTGCTTTATGAATACCGACTGAATCGGCTACTTCGATCAACAAGGTATCGAAAAAATCCTTGTTGATAATGCGATGACCTGATGAAGTGATCGATGACGCTAATTCAATCGTCTGATTGTTAATTCGGGTGGCGATAATCTTCAATCCCGATGGCCCATGCCACATCGCGTAGAAGGCGCTGATGACCGCTAGCAGAACCTGAGCAGTGCAGATATTGCTCGTGGCCTTATCCCGACGAATGTGTTGCTCACGAGTTTGTAACGCCAATCGAAAAGCTGGATTTCCGTGAGAGTCAATGCTCTGTCCCACTAAGCGCCCTGGAAGTGATCGCTCAAGTCCTTCGCGCACCGCCATAAATCCAGCGTGAGGTCCGCCAAAACCCATGGGAACTCCGAAGCGTTGAGCTGAACCAATTGCGATATCTGCCCCCCACTCCCCTGGCGGGCTAATTAATGTAAGGGCGAGAAGATCGGTCGCTGCAATCAGAAGTGCACCCTGAGAGTGCGCCCATGCCGATAAGGCTGAGAAGTCGCGAATATCCCCATACGTATCCGGGTACTGCACAAGAACACCAAAGACACTCTCGATATCGGGGATACTCGAGAGATCAACAAGTTGAACCGCAATTCCCAAGGGTTTCGCACGAGTTTGTACAACGGCAATGGTCTGCGGATGAACGTTCCTATCGATAAGAAACACGGCCTCGTCATCGCCTTTAAAGACACGTCTTGCCAGAGTCATCGCCTCGGCAGCTGCAGTTGGCTCATCGAGCATCGATGCATTGGCGATTGGTAGCGCGCTCAGATCACAGATTGTGCTTTGAAAGGCAAAGAGAGCCTCCAACCTGCCCTGAGAGATCTCGGCTTGATAGGGCGTATATGCCGTGTACCACGCTGGATTCTCTAAAACATTTCGCAACACAACTGGTGGCGTAATCGTATTGTAATAACCGGTTCCAATCAGTGAGCGAAAAATCTCATTCTTATCCGCTAAATCTCGTAACGCTGCAATCGTCTCTACTTCGTTGATCGCCGTAGGCAGGTGCTCATCCAATTTTTCCGAGATCGCAATCGATGATGGAATCACATCTGCGATGAAATCGGCCATGCTGTGATATCCGAGCTCCATGAGCATCGTTTGGGTCTGATCGTGTGATGGACCTATGTGGCGGCGCGAAAACGCGTCATACTCATGCATTGGCCAAGAGTAGAGTGGATTAAGCGCCTTTGCTCTTTCTACGCAGCGCAAGCTCATCGTTATCTAGGCCACTCACTAACTGACCATTGATCTCACCTGCCAGGCTAAGTAGCGAGCCCTCTACCTCATCCCACACCTTGCCCACGGCTATTCCAAATACTCCTTGTCCACCTGCGAGAAGATCGATAATCTCATCGGCACTCGTGCACTCATAGATGGATGCTCCATCACTCATCAAGGTGATGCGCTCTAAATCAGTCACTCCCCTGATCCGCAGGTGATCCACGGCGGTGCGGATATTTTGCAGCGAAACTCCGGCATCTAATAAGCGCTTGACGATCTTGAGAACCAGGATGTCGCGAAAACCATAAAGGCGAGCGGTTCCCGAGCCACTTGCACTGCGTATGCTCGGTTCGACCAATGATGTGCGGGCCCAGTAATCGAGTTGTCGATATGTGATCCCCGCGGCCGAACAGGCCGTGGCTCCGCGATAGCCGATCTCTAGCTCTTGGGAAGACACGAAAAAACTCGATTCTCTTGGGGAGTGGGGTAAATCTAAAGCAGGTGAGCCCTGGATTCAATGACCGACACGGGCCAAACCTCTAGTAGAGATTGAGGGTTATAGCCCCTATCCAGCAAAGTCATCGGGGTTGATCTCCTCCAAGAACTGGCGAAAACGCTCCACCTCCTGGTTATCACCGCCGGCCTCAACTGGAATCTCAATCCCGGCCTCATCAAGGAGCTCGGTACTGGCCAATATCTCGCTATGGGTGCGAAGGGCGAGTGCTATCGCATCCGATGGTCGGGCTGAGAGCTTGTGCTCAGGCTCGCTGCCCTGTCCAATGATTAAGTTGGCAAAGAAAATGCCATCTCTGACCTCGGTCAGATGAACGGCGCGCAAGGTTGCACCTAAAGTCGAAAAGAGATCGCTCATGAGATCGTGTGTGAGAGGCCGCGGGGGCGTTACCTGTTGCTGGGCAAAGGCGATGGCACTGGCTTCGGCGGCACCGACCCAAATCGGCAAAAAGCGCGAACCTTCAATCTCTTTCAACAAAACGATTGGCTGGTTAGAGGGCATCTCGACTCGAACACCCACGACCTCCATACCGATGAACATTTATTATGAACGCAGGCGATGAAGTCCGCCACGAACGAGAGCGGCATGTAGGCGGATAGATAGCGCAGCGATCTCTTTTTGAACTTCCTGTGCACGGGCCTTGGACTCTGAGGATTTCTGACGTGTCAAAGGCGTGATCACCTGCTCGATAAGTCCAATCTCGCGATCGGCCGCTGATTTGAAAGAGCGCAGATGTCTTGATTGAATTCCGAAACTCGCCATCTCGGTAACCGCTTTGGCGATAGCAAGGGCATCACCATCGTAATGACGGCCGCGGGGCGCAATGAGGCCATAACTCTCAATTTCAACTAATTGATCATCGCTCATACCTGAGTTCTTTAAGAGCTCATCTCGTGAAAGGCGCATCTCGCTGTTCTCTGCAAAGGCTGAGGGCAGCATCTGGCCATCAACAGTTGCAAGGGAGATTGAGGGATGTGCAACTCCCCCGACAGGTGCTGGAGTTAGCCCTCTATCCATCGCATCTAAGTTGTCCTTGATCACTTTGAGTGGGAGATATTGATCGCGTTGGGCGAGCAAAACATAGCGAAGACGTTCTAAATCCGAGCTGGTGAATTTTCGATAGCCCGATGGGGTTCGCTGTGGCTCAATCAAACCCTCAGACTCTAGGAATCTAATCTTTGAGATGGTGATATCTGAGAAATCACCGCGAAGGCGGTTGAGAACCTCACCGATACTTAAGTAGGCACGTGCTGGAACTGCCATTAGAACTCCCTTGTCATAAGAATCATCTATTAATTTCCTCGCTTTACTTGCTGGCCACTTACGAATAAGAGATGGAACCTTCCTATTTGAATCTCATCACCAGATTGCAGATGTTCTTGGGTAATAGATTCATTGTTGAGATAGGTGCCATTCAATGAGACGCTATCGCGAAGAAGAAAGCCCGCACCATCTCTTTCGATTGTTGCATGCAATCTAGAGACCGTTACATCATCTAGAAATATCGCACTCGATGGAGAGCGACCAATGTTCGTCTCTTCCTCAGTGATGAGGAATCGTCCTCCCTTATTTGTCCCCCGATAGATAAGGATCATGGCCTTCTCCCCATTGCCGGATTCGATCTCTCGAACGACCTTGCGATCTGGCTCTGCCAGAGTGGATATGTACTCTTCGAGTGCGCCAGTGGCTAGGCCACGGCTCTCTTTTGACTCCAGGTGAAGAACGGTGGTGAGCTCATCGGCGCGACGTTTCATGGCCTCACCCCTTTACTCTCTACCTAAGGCTGAGATTAAAGGGGTGAGAGGCTTTGGTCAAGCCGTCAAAGCGGCGTATTCACCGGCGCTCAAAAGCTTTGAAGGCACACCCGTCACCTCAATTTTAACAAGCCAACCAGCACCGTAAGGATCGGAGTTAATTGACTCTGGCGCCGATGAGAGCACATCATTGACCGAAGTGACCTTGCCGCTCACGGGAGCGAAAAGCTCAGAGACTGATTTTGTAGATTCAACCTCTCCACAGACTGTACCTTCCTGAATCTGCTCACCAATCTTTGGAAGCTGTACGTAGACGATGTCACCTAACGCCGATTGGGCGTAATCGGTGATGCCCATGGTGTAGGTAGATCCCTCTATCGATATCCACTCGTGTTCAACTGTGTATTTGAGCGCTTCAGGTGTTGATGACATGTGCGAACCTTATCTTGGATATCACCTCGCGTGCATACTCAAAGCCGGTTACGAGATAAAGACCCACCCCCCAAATCGCAAAGGCCCAACCAAGGACAAAGGCGATTGTTCCCGCAGCGTTATCTATGCTTGCAAGGAGCAGAAGTGGAAAGGCATACATAAGATTAAAGGTCGCAGCCTTTCCCAAGTACGTCACCTGTAAAAAGCTGTGGCCCCGAAGCTTTAAAACTACGGAGAGCAGAGCCAAAATGAGGTCACGCACGAGTAAGAGTGCAATAAGCCAGATAGGTACGACCTCTCGGATGAGAAAGACAATTAGAATGGCAAAGATGTAGAGCCGATCGATCGCCGGATCTGCAATCTCACCGAATCGAGATGTCTGGCCCCAGGCACGGGCTAATTTTCCATCAAAGTAATCAGTTGCTCCCCCGATAATTAGGACGAAGATTGCCCAACCATCGGCCTTAAGGCTCAATGTCAGGTAGATGAATAGTGGAACGCCTAATAAACGTAGAAAAGTCAGGGCGTTGGGAATCGTAAGTACAGTTCGATCCATCAATCTCGCTCCTTGACTCGGATCGCTACTTGAACAGGGGTGCCGGCAAAACCAAACTCCTCGCGCAAACGTCGTTCGATGAAACGCCGGTAGGAGGCCTCAATCCAACCATTAGAAAAGACAACGAATTTAGGGGGCGCTATCCCGGCTTGAGTCGCGTAATAAATCTTGGGCGCTTTGCCTGCCCGAACAGGCGGAGGCGTAGCACCGATAAGGGCGCCAAGAAATGAGTTGAGCTTGGCGGTTGGTACTCGTCGCTCCCACGAGTCAAGGGCGGTGCGCAGCGCCGGCGCTAGGCGATCTCTATGCCATCCAGTCTTTGCCGCCACATTCACACGTTGGGCCCATTCGACCTGATCGAGATGGCGATCAATCTCCTTATCCAGCTGATCGCGACGATCTTCATCGACTAAATCCCATTTGTTCATCACGATGACCATCGCCTTTCCCGCCTCTTCGACCATAGTGATTACTCGCAGATCCTGTTCAGTAATCGGCTCTGATGCATCGAGTACTACAACGGCAACCTCTGCTCGCTCCAGGGCGCTCTGCGTTCGAAGTGAGGCGTAATAATCTGTACCCGAGGCCTGGTTCGCACGTTTTTTTAATCCTGCAGTGTCGATAAATCGCCAGGTCGATCCCCCAAACTCGATTAATTCATCAACTGGATCACGGGTGGTACCTGCTACATCATCTACTAGTGATCGTTGTGTTCCTGCTAGAGCATTTAGCAGCGATGATTTTCCAACGTTAGGTCGACCAATCAATGCAACTCTACGAAACCCATCTGCACTACCTGCTCGCCCAACCTCAGGAAGCTCTTTGACAATGTGATCGAGTAAATCCCCACTTCCACGACCATGCAGAGCAGATACAAAGTAAGGCTCACCGAGACCTAAACTCCATAGCCCATGCGCATCTGACTCTTCTCGCTCTCCATCAACCTTATTACCGATGAGAATCAGTGGTTTCTTTGCTTTACGCAGATGCTGGACGAGGATTTCATCCTCATCGAGTGCGCCAACTTGTGCATCGACAACAAAGGCTAAAACATCGGCCTCCTCCATCGCAACCTCTGCTCCTGCACTAACCGCGATTGAGATGCCATCAGGCTTTGCCTCCCATCCTCCGGTGTCCATGACGATGAACCTGCGTCCACCCCATTCGCACTCGTACTGAACACGGTCGCGTGTCACACCGGGAATGTCTTCAACGATCGCCTCACGGCGACCAATAAAACGATTGATAAGCGTTGATTTGCCCACGTTTGGACGACCCAAGATTGCCACGATCGGAAGGCCCAGCAATGAACGCTCTCGTAGGAGCTCCCACACTCGATCGATAGTTTCGCTCAAATCAAGATAGGTCGAATCGATTTCAACTGCATCCCGTGCCATGACAAGAGGGGATATCTCCCGCGTGGAATCGATGAGATCACGTGAATCCAGGGAGGCACGGACATCGATCTCTTTATCATCGATCTCACCCTCTCTGCGCACAGTCCGCGAATCCAAGTCGGCTGTGAGAAAAATCTTCAACGCTGCATCGGGGGCGACGACCGTAGCAATATCACGGCCTTCAACGACGATGCCTTTCTCTGCCTTATCGATAATCTCGCGTTGAATCTTTAATAGTTCGTGACGAATTTCTGGCATCGCACTGATACGACTCACATTCTCAGTGACAGAGCTGCCACGTATCGACTGAGTTACCTGTTCCTCTCCAACAAAGATCTGGGGATTGTGTGGATCTGATTCAAATCTAATAGGAGATTTTTGTAGCGCAAGAAGAATCTGGGCACTTGCCTCAATCTTGTGCTCAAGTGCGAGCCAAGTAACGGCCCGATAGAGAGCGCCTGTATCTAAATAATTCCATCCCGCACGGATAGCGACCGCTTTTGAAGTGCTAGATTTTCCCGCTCCACTTGGGCCATCAATTGCTACGACTACGCCCATGTTCTTAGAGTACTTCTATTTAAGAACCGGATGAACATTCCATCCGATAGAGAGTAAGTGATTTGATATCAACTGCGCATCAGATGATGAGAGAGATAAAGTGATGAGTGCACTCAACTGCCCCGGTGAATGTTCGATACTCAAATCTTCGATGTTGACGCCGATTGTTGCGCACTCATTAAAAATAGCGGCTAATTGGCCTGGCCTATCATCGATCACAATTGGCAGGTACGAATACTCACGGGCCTTGCCACCATGTTTGCCTGGGATCCTGGCGCGTCCCTTTCGCCCGGCTTCAATAAATTCTGCGATCTGCGCAGGATCATCCAAACTATCTGTGAGATCATGTAAGGAGCTCTGCATTGAATCTAGAATCCCTTTTAAATTCTCGCGGTTGGAGTAGATAATCTGACTCCAAAGCCCCGGATCTGAAGCAGCAATCCGCGTCGTATCTCGCAGCCCCGCACCTGAGAGCTCCAACCACTGTGAGGGCAGATCGTGTAAAGATCCGGCAAGCAGGGATGAGAGGATCTGCGGCAGGTGCGAGATCGCCGCTACAGCTCGATCATGTTCGCCCGCCTCCATCACAACACAATGGGCAGAGAGAGCCTCGATCACATCAGTGACGACGCTAATCGCCTCTTGAGATGTTTGGGCTCCGGGGGCAATGATCCAGGTACGAGTTGCAAAGAGATCGGCCCGGGCGGCCTGGGCTCCCCCAATTTCGCGACCGGCCATGGGGTGGGTTGCAACAAAGCGCTCCAGTGGAAGAGAGGATTCTATAATGTGTTGTAGAGGTTCATACTTAACACTACCTACATCCATAAATATTGAGTGTGGATTGAGTGCAAACTCGGCCTCAATGACCGATGCGATCGCATGAGTGGGTAGAGCCAAGATGACCAACTCCGATGGACCCTTGTGGGCCTGACCCACTAAATCCTGAGCCAAGCGTTCGCGCGCTGGGTCGAGATCGATCATCTGAGAGGTAATCGAATGTGGGCGCAGCCCAAGTGCGATCGAGGTTCCAATCAGCCCCGATCCGACGATGCGAACAGTGCGCACCACTATTGAGCAATATCTTTGCGTAGGGATTGAGCCCCATGCAGATAGATGTGAGACATCGCTGGCGCATCCGTTTCACATGTGAGCATGACACGGATAGCACGCTCAAGGGCGCCGGGCACATCGACCTCAACAGAGCCAATTAGCGGTACGGCTTCAAAGCCAACTGCTCGAGCCGCGGCGGCGGGGAAGGCAGCGGTCAGATCCGGGGTGGATGTGAAATGCACCGAGATGACCATATCTGGGGTGAGTGAGTTGGCCGACATGATCGATCCAATGAGCTCTTGAACGCCGGCGAAGATAGCCGCCGGTGTATTGGCACTGACTTGAGTCGCTCCCCGTACAGCTCTAACGCGCATACGATAAGGGTAGCGTTCCCGACTATTTTTTCGTGGATATTTGAAATGGTATAAAACTATTAAACAATAAATAGTTTTAACGTAAAGCCTACAATTAAGCTTCGGAGCAGGAGGAGCTCTTCAGAAACAGGGATTTATATTGTCGATAAATATATTTTTAATAAAAAATTGAGCGTGGTGTTTATCGATAAATATGTATTTGTTCAACAAATGTCGATATATTTATTTACCTATATTTGAGTCAAAAGTCAATTTATAGCAATATAGTTAAAACTGTAAAACTTTACGTAGATTTGTTAACTCTCCATCATTGAGATCGCGCCAACGACCCTCTGGCGTATCCCCCAGGGAGATCGGACCAAATCTAGTTCGGATTAAGCGAAGAACGTTGACCCCAACGGCCTCCATCAGCCGCCGAATAATGTGGTAGCGGCCTTCGTGGATGGTGACCTCTATCCAACGATTAGAGAGCTCCTTGAAGGAGGTGACCCGTCCCATCCCATCCTCGAGTTCGATCCCCTTGAGGAGAGATTTATCGACCCCGGAAGGCAGCAGCCCATCGAACTCAATAATGTATGTCTTTTCTAAACCAAAGGATGGATGGGTGGCTCTGAAGGTGAGATCTCCATCGTTGGTGAGCAAAATCAACCCTTCGGAGTCTTTATCTAAGCGCCCAACATGAAAGAGGCGCTCGGTGCGAAAATCTACAAAGTCACTTAATGAGGCTCGTCCATCGGGGTCGAACATGGTTGACAAAACACCTTTAGGTTTATGAAGTGCAAGATAAGTCTTAGTCAGCGCACGATAAATTGTCTCACCATCAACACTAACTTGAACTAGTTCAGGGTCAAACTTTGAGCCCAACTCTCGAACGATTACTCCATCAACGCTCACTCGTCCGGAGCTTATAAGCTCATCGGCTCCCCGACGGCTGGTGATACCTGCATCTGCGATTATCTTGTTCAGGCGCATATCGCCCATGGCTGTCTCCCGACTGTCAAGGAGGAGTTTAGCCTAGAGTTTAATCGGTAAGCGAATCCAAAATATCGTCGAGGCGATCAAGATTGGGCAGGTACGGGGCGAGAGCGGGTAGATCCTGCAAGGCATTCAACCCTAGGCGATCGAGAAAATAACTGGTGGTAACGTATAAAATCGCACCAGTCTCATGTTCGATCCCCGACTCTTCCACTAGGCCTCGAGTTATTAGGGTCTTCATCACGGCCTCAACATTTACGCCACGAATCGCAGAGACACGGGCGCGCGAGACCGGTTGACGGTAGGCCACTACTGAGAGCGTCTCTAAGGCGGCCTGAGTCAAGCGCGCCTGCTGGCCATCAAGGACAAAGCGCTCGACCACGGCGGCGAGATCTGGGTGGCTATAAAAGCGCCATCCTCCAGCGATCTTTTTCAGGGCAAAGCCCCGCTCGTCATAGCTCGTTGAGAGCCTCACGAGCGCCTGCTCGATCTGTTCAACAGGGCACTCAAGAACCTGGGCGAGAGTAATCTCACTCACCGGCTCATCTACGACCATTAATATCGCCTCGATTGAACGCTCAATCTCTACATTAGACATTCGATCCGGCCTCCTCCACATCATCGCGCTCCAGGGTAACGGCGATATCAAACTCATCACTGGCATACACCTCGCCCTCCAAGGAGCCGGTCCAGGAGATCTGCAGCTCGCCCATGGCTATAACCTGGTTAAAACGCAGAACTCCCTGGCGATAGAGATCTAAGAGCGCTAAAAATCGGGCGACAATAACCAATGTGCTATCGCTATCGGTGATCAGATTCCTGAAGGAGAGCGAAGTGGCTCTACGTAAGGCCGCTACTACCACCCGAGACTCCTCGGCCACACTGACAAGGGGCAGGTGTAGGTGCTCCACGCTCATTAGCGCCGGAGTTTTCGGCGTTAGAACACGCGCGGCTATGGCGCCAAAGCGCGCCGCCCCCACTCCAATGAGCACCTCCGGCAAGAGGGCTGCAAGGCCTGGCTCCAAGGAGACCACTCGGGCAAAGGATTTATCGGCCAATGCGATGCGTGCGGCAAAGGTAGCCGCGATCTCCTTGAAGGCGCGGTACTGCAGCAATCGGGCAAAGAGGATATCTCTGGCCTCAAGCAGGGCGAGATCCTCCTCATCATCGACCTCACCACTGGGCAGCAGGCGAGCCGCTTTCAAATCAAGGAGTGTGGCAGCTACAACGAGAAACTCGGTGGCTTGATCCAACTTCCAGCCCTGGCCACTGCGCTCAAGGGCGCGGATAAAAGCGATGAACTCATCTGTAACTAGGCTCAGGGATATCTCGGTGATATCCATCTTGTGACGGGAGATGAGTTGGAGCAGGAGGTCAAATGGGCCATCAAAGTTCTCTAAGTGGACAGAAAATGGAGCGCCATTGACGGTATTTACATCGCCTGAGAGCTCGGTTGAAAGATCCACAGACGCACCCTACTTCACAGTTGCCACCAAACTGCGGAGCGCGTAGGCTCCCGCGCATATCTAGAAAGAGGTTTGACGTTTGAGCGCTAAATCGACAATACGCGAAGAGCTTTCGACAACCTCCACGCTCCTTGGCAAGAAGGCCAAGCATTTTCCAGTGCCAGCCCAGATCACTGAGCATGGGAATGCAAAAGTTGTGGCGATATTTAATCAAAAAGGTGGCGTAGGCAAAACAACCACAACCATCAACTTGGGTGCATCCCTGGCAGAGTTTGGTCGTCGGGTCCTGCTTGTGGACTTTGACCCGCAAGGAGGATTATCCCTTGGCCTTGGGGTCAATGCACATGCCCTTCCCCTAGAACAGACCGTCTACTACGCACTGATGACCCCGACAGCAAATGTCGAGAGTATTATTTTAAAATCCTTAGTTCCTGGCCTTGATTTCCTACCAGCCAACCGTGATCTTGGAACCGCTGAAACAACATTGGGCGCTGAGATCGGTGGTCAGCAGTATCTCAAACGATCTTTGACCTCTTTGCGCGATTACTACGATGTCATTTTGATCGACTGTCAGCCAACGATGGGTCAACTCACCATTAACGCCCTGGTAGCCGCCGATGAGGTCATAGTGCCTTTGCAATGTGAATACTTTGCCCTGCATGGCTTTATTGAGCTAAAAACTAACCTAGATAAAGTTAAAAGTTTTTTGAATCCAAATCTGAACTTAATTGGGATCTTAGCCACAATGTACGATAAGAAGACATCGCACAACCGGCAAGTGTTAGAGCGCATTCTCGAGCAGTTTCCGGCCGATGTCTTCGAGACGATAATCGCCAAGACGATACGTTTTCCAGAGACTACTGTTGTGGGCGAGCCGATAACGACCTATGCCTCATCATCAGATGGTGCGGCTTCATATCGCAGACTAGCCCGAGAACTTGTTGCCCGAGGAGGTGCCCGATGACACGCAGAGCCAATCTTCCAGGTGCCGATGAGCTCTTTCGCTCAACCGCTCCGGCACTTTCATCAGTGCCAGTGCCGCCCGAAACACATGCCCCACTCGTGCCTCCAGCGATTGCAACACCTAAGGCGCCATCTGTGAAAAAAGGCGTGCGCACGATTGCGCGTCGGCGAGTCACAACCGTAGATCGCTCACCATCAGGTCGTGAACGACACGACGAAAAAATTACTGTCTATCTATCCCCCGATGAACTATTTGATTTGGATCAAGCCCGCCTGTTACTGCGCGGAGATCTCGGTCTGGCCGCCGATCGCGGACGTATAGTCCGTGAATCTATAGCGGTAATAATCGCAGATTTAGAGGCTAAAGGGGATCAAAGTATTTTAGCTCGTCGCTTGCGTGGGCTCTAAAACATAATTTAAGCGCGAGGATGTGCAGTTGCATAACTCTCTCGGATCTTATCGATCGTTATCAATGTGTAAATCTGTGTTGTAGTTACCGATGCATGTCCCAACAACTCCTGTACAACTCGAATATCAGCACCACCATCCAAAAGATGAGTTGCATATGAGTGTCGAAAGACATGGGGAGAAACCTTCTGCGCTATTCCAGCGTTTTTCGCAGCTTTAAGGACGATATTCCAGGCGCTCTGGCGGGTCAATCGCCCACCTCGGGTATTAAGGAAGAGAGCGGGATTATTTCCAGAGATCTTTAACGCTAGCCCCGGGCGCACTCGTACCAAATAATCATCAATCGCCGCGGTTGCAAAGGATCCCAGTGGGACTATGCGCTCTTTACTCCCCTTTCCACGTAATTTGAGCGCCGTTATAACTCCCTCGTCACTGGCTCCAGTGGTGATATCGGCGGTGTTCAGATCGATGAGTTCACTCACTCGAGCCCCACTGCTATAGAGGAGCTCGATAATCGCACGATCGCGAATAGTGATGGGTTCGCCCTCATGATGGGAGGCCTCGATCAGAGCTATTACTTGATCTATCCGCAGCGCCTTGGGTAGGCGACGCGCAGTACGAGCACTCACGATCTCTAATGTTGGATTCACCACTTCATTTTCGAGAGCGACATGTTTGAAGAACATACGAAGAGTTGAATCGATCCGATTAATACTGGCCGATGAGAGCCCGGCCAGGCGCACACTAGATTCAAAATCCATGACTGTCGAAGGATTTATGTCCCGAACGGGCAAATCGTGAATGAATTCTTGAAACTTATGAAGGTCGCGGCGATATGCCGACACCGTATTGAGAGATAAACCCCGCTCTATCGCACAGTAGTTGAGAAAGGACTCAGCGAGGGTGCCAAACTCCAAAAGAGAATCTGCCATGATTAAAAGCTCATGCCCATCAACTTAGCAATCACTCTCTCTTCAGCCCTTCGCTGCTACAGCCGCCGCGATTAATCCAATGAAGAGTGGATGAGCTCGAGTGGGCCGAGATCGAAGCTCTGGATGAGCTTGCGTACCGATGTAGTAAGGATGCACCTCCTGGGGTAGTTCCACAAACTCAACTAAGTCCCGCTCTTTAAAGAAACCTGAGAAGACCAGACCAGCGGCGGCTATCTGCTCGCGATAGAGATTGTTCACTTCATAGCGATGGCGATGGCGCTCAGATATTTTAAGTGAACCGTAAACTTTTGCCACCAAGGAGCCAGGAACAAGATCGGCTGTATAAAGACCTAAACGCATGCTGCCGCCCATGTCCTGCTTTCCAGCAACTATCTCTCTTTGATCGGCCATCGTCGCGATGACTGCTGTAGCACTCTCTGAAAACTCAGCCGAGTTAGCATCGGGAAGCCCGGCCAAATTACGGGCCGCCTCGATAACCATGCACTGCAGACCAAGACATAATCCCAAGGTTGGTATCTTCTTCTCACGAGCGTATGTGAGGGCTCCAACTTTTCCCTCAATTCCTCGTATCCCAAAACCACCTGGGACGCAGATCGCATCAACGGCATCAAGGCTTTGAGCTGCTCCTTGGGCGCTTTCGCACTCATCACTAGCGATCCACACAATTTCAATCTTTGCACCATTGGCAAAGCCGCCAGCCCGAAGAGCCTCTGAAACTGAAAGGTATGCATCGGGCAGATCTATGTACTTTCCCACTAGGCCTACCTTGATGTGATGTTTAGGGTGGTGGACTTTCTCGAGAAGATCATCCCATTCGCCCCAGATGACATCATGACTATGTAAACCAAGACGGCCAACGACGTATGCATCCAAGCCCTCGGCGTGGAGGACCTTGGGGATGTCATAGATCGATGGGGCATCAACGGCTGCTACAACGGCGGCTAAATCAACATCGCACATGAGTGAGATCTTTTTCTTTACCGATATTGGAATTTCGCGATCGGAGCGAAGAACGATTGCATCGGGTGCAATACCGATGCTTCGTAGTGCAACAACTGAGTGTTGGGTTGGTTTGGTTTTTAACTCCCCCGATGGTCCGATGTAGGGGACCAGAGAGACGTGCAGATAAAAAACATTATCTCTGCCGACCTCCTGGCGAATCTGTCTGGCCGCCTCTAAAAATGGTTGGGACTCGATGTCTCCAACCGTGCCACCAATTTCAGTAATAACGATATCGATATCAGGTGATGCCATCGCACGGATACGCTCTTTGATCTCATTCGTAATATGTGGGATGACTTGAACAGTCTCACCGAGATACTCACCGCGGCGCTCACGTGCAATCACTCGGGAGTAAACCTGACCAGTTGTAACGTTGGCAGAGCCATGCAGATTGGTATCTAAGAAACGCTCGTAATGCCCGATATCCAGATCGGTTTCAGCCCCATCATCTGTAACAAAAACTTCGCCATGCTGAAAGGGATTCATGGTGCCAGGATCGACATTTAGATATGGATCGAGTTTTTGCATCGTCACACGCAGGCCTCGGGCTACGAGTAATCTTCCGAGAGATGAGGCTGTGAGCCCTTTTCCTAGCGATGAGGCGACTCCACCAGTTACAAAGAGGTGTTTCGTCACATGTGGCTGGCCCATGGAAGACCAACCTATCACTTTATTTAAGCTGTCCTTAACACCTTTAAATTGAGCAGTTCAGCGGCGTGTTCACGGGCGCTGGAAGAGTTCTCAAGACCGGCCAACATGCGAGCAATCTCTTCGATACGATCCTCACCCTCAACTAGGCGTACATCGCTTTGACTCACTGAGCCATTGAGATCCTTCGTTACGACGTAATGCGAATCGGCCCATGCTGCGACCTGGGGTAGATGTGTCACAACGATAACTTGACTGTGGCGAGAGAGCGCATGCAAACGCCGGCCTACTTCAATAGCGGCCTTGCCTCCAACACCCGCATCAACTTCGTCGAAGACATAAGTGCCGACTGGATGTGTTGCGGCAAGGACCACTTCAAGGGCCAACATGACCCGCGACATTTCGCCACCACTTGCACCCTTTGCAAGTGCGACAAGTGGGCCATCCTTATGTGTAGCAATTGACATCGAGACCTCATCGCAGCCCAATAAGGTGAAATCCGACTCTTTTAATGCAGAGTAATCCGCACTCTCTACACTCACCACAAATCTAGTGTGAGGCATAGAGAGCTGTTCAATCTCGTGAGTCACCGCTGCGCTTAATTGCGAAGAGGCGTCCTGCCGGATTTTGGTGAGCGACTGCGCCGAATTTATGAGAGATCTTTTGATCTCAATAAGCTCGCTCTCTAACTCTTGAAGGCGATCATCACCGCCCTCTAGATCGGAGATGGCCTTGGTTGATAGATCAAACTTGTTCAATAACTCATCTGATTCGATGTGCGGACTACCTGGGCCCCCGAAGCGTTTGATAAGAGAGATAATCTCAGCCTTTCTTGTGTTCAAATGATCCAACTGCACCGGATCGGCCTCAAGCCCATGCATGTAGGAGGCCAACGAGTTTCGCAGATCCTCGATGAGGAAAAACCCCTCACTTAGCCCAGAGTAAATAGCTTCAAGAGCCTTGTCCTTAACTCGCGCACTCTCCAAGCCGCGTCTTGCAGAGGCTAAGGCGATCAAAGCGCCAGACTCCTCATCATTGATGGCCTTACTTGCCACCTCAACTGCAATCCGGAGCTCCTCTACATGTGAAAGACGTTGGATAGTCTCATCAATCTGCTCATACTCTCCACGCTGTAATTTCAATCTACTCAGTATCCCTACGAACTCACGCAGCTGGCTCAACTCCTGGTCGGCCTTATCGACACTCTTGCGCAAGGCATTAATCCGAGATTTCAAAAGGTGATACTCATTGAGTATCTGTGAATATTGCGTCAATGCGCTCTCAAAGGCGGTGCCGGCAAAACGATCCAATAGTTCGCGCTGTTTTGACGCCTTACTGATATTAAGATTCGCTGCCTGAGCGTGAACCTCGACTAGAAGCTCGCTCAGGATCGATAATGTGGTTGCAGTTACTGAGATTCCATTGCCAGAGGCCTTGCTCTTGCCGTCTTGGGTAACTGATCGGGTGATAATCAGCGCACCATCTTCAATGATTACACCATGTTCATCAAAGCGCTCATCCATGGATGAGGGAATCGTAAAACGCCCGCTTGCTACAAGTCGCTCACTACCCACTCTTACCAGTGCGCTATCGCTCTTACCGCCTAAGATCAGATTCAGAGCCGTTAAAATCATCGTTTTCCCCGCTCCCGTTTCACCTGAGAGCACGGTCAAGCCTTTTGAAATCTCTAGCGTTGCCTGATCGATTACACCGATGGAGCGGATTGTTATCTCATCGAGAAAGCTACGCTCACTCACCGCGCCAACCCTGGATAGGTAGTTTGAACTTAGCAACTAATCGATCACTAAAAAGGGTCTTAGTTACATGAGCAAGATTTACGACACCTGGATCCTTGCTTATGCGCACTTCATCTTGCGCGAGTAACTCAAAGTTCCTCAAGGCATCGGCAGAGAGCAGAGCCTGTTCGGATTCAATACGTACTGCAATGTGGGACTGTGTAGAGATGACAAGTGGGCGAGAGAATAAGGCGTGGGCTGAAATCGGCAGAACCAGTAACGCATCAACTTCAGGCCAGATAATTGGACCCCCTGTTGAGAATGCATAGGCCGTTGAACCGGTAGGAGTCGAACAGATCAATCCATTGCAACCCCATCGCGAAACAGGGCGGGAATCAATCTCTAAAAACAGTTCAACCATCGTCGCGTGCGCGCGCTCGATGGTGACCTCATTGAGCGCCCAGCCCTGGGTGAGCTCTACCCCATTTCGAACTACTGAAAATTTAAGTGTCATGCGTGGATCGATCACATAGGTTTTATCCGTAACAACTCGCACGACGCTCTCTAGAGCCGATTTCTCTACCTCTGCGAGAAAACCCACATGGCCAAGGTTGACCCCGAGTAGTGGAATGTTTTGCAGGCGGGTAACCTCTGCGGCCCGAAGCATCGTGCCATCGCCACCGAGTACAACGCCTATCTCTAGCGAAGGAAGAGACTCGATCGAGGAGTTGCGCACTCCATCAAGGGATATATCTGAGATCGTGAATAGAGAGAAACCATTTTCTAAGAAGAGATTGGCAAGTCTTTGAGCGGCCACAACCGCTTGAGCTCGAGATGGATTAGCAACGAGAAGAAGATTGCGCATCAGGCTGGACCTTTCGCAATGGCTCTATCAAGGGAGCCCAGATCAATCTGTGATGCTCCGCGGGCAAGCCAGAGGAAGTATTCGACATTTCCTGCAGGACCGGGAAGAGGACTAGCGACAATCTCCTTTGTGCCAAGCCCAACGCCGTAGGCGGCCTGGGCAACATCGATTACAGCTGATCGGCGCAACAACGGCTCACGCACGACTCCACCCGCTCCTAATTTCTCACGACCTACTTCGAACTGTGGCTTTACCATCACAACAAAATCGGCATCGGGCTTTGAAACTGTGGCAAGTGCCGGTAGTACCAACGTCAATGAAATAAAGCTGAGATCTGCAACCACGACATCTACTGGTTCCCCGACGAGTGCGGGAGTAAGGTGGCGAATATTTGTACGATCTAAAATACTCACACGCGCATCTTGTCGCAGTGACCATGCCAATTGACCATATCCAACGTCAACGGCTACGACATGAGAGGCTCCTTTGCGCAATAAAACCTCGGTAAAACCTCCAGTTGAAGCTCCTGCATCCAAACAGCGCTTTCCCTCAATCAAGAGCGCACTAAAGGCATCCAATGCGCCCATCAACTTATGGCCCCCGCGCGAGACAAAACCATCGCGAGCCCCCGCGAGTTTTATAGAGGTCTCGGCATCTACCATCGTCGCCGACTTTGTCGCAGGAATTCCGTTGACAAGAACAGAGCGGGATTCAATGAGCTCGCAGGCGTTCTCGCGTGAGCGCGCAAGCTCACGACGAACGAGTTCGGCATCAAGTCGTATCTTCATAGAGGTATCGCTATTAAAGCCCATCAATAGCGGAAAGGGCCGTTGCCAGTTTTGTGTGGAGCTCTTCATAGGCAAGGGTATGTTCGTTAATCGCCATCGCATCTATCTCGCGCAACTCTGTGCGAACCTCTTGCACGAGTGAGGATCCATCGCTCTGGCTCTCCTGATTCATTTGCGGGCTCCTTTCTTAGCAGGGGATTTTTTAGCAGGGGCTTTCTTGGCACTCTTCTTCGCTGCTACCTTCTTACTAGGTGCAGCTTTAGTAGGTGCAGCTTTAGTAGATGCAGCTTTAGTAGATGCTGCGGAAGGAGCTCTCGAGGATCCCCCTTTGAGCCGGGCTACCTCCTCTTTGAGAGCTTCAAACTCCCCTCTTTTAACAAATCCCATCTTAGATACCGAGCGCTCAACCTCATCTTCGATCTTTATCTTTAGCGCCTCTCCACCTTCGCGTAGCCATTGATTGAGGGTCGCTGCAACCTCAGTCGCGCTTTTATCGCCATCGCTCACTTTGCTCAAGTAGGTACGCAGTGTTGCAAAAATGTCATTAGCCATGAAGCTAAGCCTACCTATATGCGAGCGATCTCCACCGCTTCTATTTGCCAGCGACTGGCAGTTCCTGAGGGTCCTTTCCAGAAACGTCTGTGAACACTGCCGCTCACCTCGATCCATTCATTGGCCTTGAGAGTCAGGGCGGTACGTCGTGATCGTGCACTCCACGCCGCTATATCGAGAGTGTCAACCCCATCACGTTTCTCCCGGGAGATGATCAGACGAAACTCAACTACCTTATCCCCGCTTGGAAGCTCCTTCTGTGTGGCCGGGGCCGAGATGCGCCCACGCAACAAAATATCATTGAGCGAGTGATCTAACTCCGCATTATCAACTGCGTTTTTTTCCTTTGCCACGTGAGAACCTCCTAGGAAAGTGAAGTGGAGGGAGCAGGCTCACATGATGCTCTGACATCGCAGCTGCACACAAGATTGCACTGTGAATAACTACAGGTCGAGCCGCGCCCTTACATCTGTGGACTCATCACTATCAATCGAAGCACATTTTTCAAACCACTCGCGCGCCTCTTGCCTGCGCCCTGCCGCCTCTAAAGAATCGGCGTATGCATAGCGAAGTCGCACTGCCCACTCTTCACTCTCATTTGATAACTCCTTGCAGGTGAGAGTGACAACAGCGGCATCGAGTTCACCTAAATCACGGCGAGCACCAGATGCCACTATTCGCATCTCAATCTCTTCGGCCTTAGCCAAGCGCTTGACCTCAGGGGAGCCAGCGAGGGCTAACGCCTTAAGTGGATTGCCCAAGCCTCGTTCACAATCTGCCATCACTGGCCACATAGTTACATCCCCGGAGATTCGATTGGCGGCGCGTAACTCTTTTAAAGCGATCTCATAAAAACCGGCGCGGTATGCGGCATAGCCTGCCGATTCACGTACAACTGCTAAACGGCCAGCGTGGTGCGCCGCTGCAACTCCATGTTTGTGTGCAAGAAGTGGATCACTATCGGCATAGAGTGCTAAACACTCTAAATGTCGTGCAACAACTTTCGCATTCTCTGGCGATAAGGAGAGAAGTTCGGCGCGAAGAGATTTATCCAGCTCCTCCCCTGTAATCTCCTCTGGAATATCAGGCTCAAATATCCGTGGACGCAGACGGGATTGATCACGATCCATCGGAGCCGCTCTTGTGCCTCGTGGATCAGAGCCATTACGGCTCTGTCGTGGCGCACCAGCACGAGATGTTGAACCACCGCGCGCCGGTAAATCCTCACGCCGGCGTTGATTATTTGGACCAGACGGACGGGAGCTACCTTTATTCTTCTCATCCATACGATCGCTCCCTTCGTGTCATAGGCGTTGCATTAACTCTAGAGATATAGACAAATAAAAAAAGGGGCGCTCGTGAAAGCGCCCCTTTTTTATAAAAGAAGTCCGGCGACGTTCTACTCTCCCACAAGGTCACCCGTGCAGTACCATCGACGCTGAGAGGCTTAACTTCCGGGTTCGGAATGGGACCGGGTGTT
>JABMMN010000006.1 GCA_013205535.1 Candidatus Planktophila sp. | reverse complement strand
CTATGCGAATCCTCCCGAGGGGTGAACTCTATCGGTGGCTATAACTATGATTACGCCAGATCCCTCGTACGGCGCTACCGTGCTGAACTCCCCCAGGGTAGGAATGCAGCAAGGGTAGGTACGCTCTGGCGGGTGTGCGAGGGGTCCTTTTAATAGGGTTTGGTTGTAAGAAAAATGAGCGCGACGAAGAGTAGAGAAGGGCGAGCGATGTCATTAGCTTTATATCGTAAGTATCGTCCTTCAGTCTTTGCCGATGTCATTGGTCAAGAGCATGTGACCGTTCCGCTATCCAATGCTTTGGAGTCAAGTCGTACGCACCATGCATATCTATTTAGTGGGCCACGTGGTTGTGGAAAGACATCGAGTGCACGGATCATGGCGCGCTCGCTCAACTGTGAAAAAGGCCCAACACCAAATCCATGCGGGCTTTGTCAATCCTGTAAAGATCTAGTCGCTAACGGCCCGGGTTCACTGGATGTTATTGAGTTAGATGCCGCGACCCATGGCCTGGTCGATGATGCGCGCGATCTGCGTGATAAGGCATTCTTTGCACCGGTACAAAGCCGCTACAAGATTTATATCATTGATGAGGCACATCAACTCGGACCAGGGGCTGCTAACGCTCTATTGAAGGTCGTCGAAGAGCCACCCCCACATGTTATTTTTATCTTCGCAACAACTGAGCCAGATAAGTTGATCGCAACTATCCGTTCGCGCACCCATCACTATCCATTTCGTCTTGTGCCTCCTGGAACACTCGGAGCGCATTTAGAGAAGATCTGCGACTTCGAAGGTGTCAGTGTCGCTAAAGGTGTCATCCCACTTGTCGTTCGTGCATCTGGAGGATCAGTCCGTGATGCCCTATCGGTACTGGGCCAGCTCTTAGCGGGTGCTGGAAGTGATGGTGTCAGTTATGAGATCGCCATCCAATTACTGGGCTTTACCGATGGCGCACTACTCGATGATGCTATCGATGCGATCGCTGCCCATGACGGTGCAACCTTGTTCAACACGATCGATCGGGTCATTGAATCAGGCCATGATCCACGTCGATTCACCGCCGATATGTTGGAGCGAATCCGTGATTTGATGATTGTGGATGCGCTCAAAGATTCAACAGTCACCTCAATTTTACGAGACTTGCCCGATGATCAGATGGAGCGCATGCGCAATCAAGCTGGACGTATCGGCACTGCCAATCTTTCTCGCGCCGCCGACATCGCAGCTGAAGGTTTGACTCAGATGCGTGGTGCAACAGCTCCTCGATTGATGCTCGAACTTATCTGTGGTCGAATCCTCTTACCTATCGGTGATGCAAGTGAGTCTGGGATGCTCTCTCGGATCGAACGCTTAGAGCGTGCAGAAAACCTTGCACCTATGACCTCTATTCGTTCATCAGAGGTTCGCACCGTGAAGCCAAAAGAAACTACAGGCTCCACTGATGCGACCCCTGAACCCACTCACTCCAAAGTTAAAGAAGTGAAACCTGCTCTAGCCCAGCCAGTTTCCACACCGCCCGGTGCCTTCGATATCACGGCGCTTCGCCGTGCTTGGCCCGATGTCATTGAGGATGTAAAGAAGCGCCGCAGGCTCACATGGTCATTACTGAGTGCATCGGCGCAGGTATTAGCCGTGGATGAGAGTGCAATAACAATAGGAATTATGAATGCAGGGGCCCGTGATTCATTCATTCGATCAGAGTCAGATGAGATTTTGCGCAAAGCTTTTGTCGATGTCGTCGGTATCGACCGGAAAATCGAATGTGTCGTCGATCCATCGATAGATACAACACTGGCAATCAAAGGTGATACTCGAACATCAGAGGCGCCAAGTGATCAGACGTTACTCTCGGGGGCTGCGCTGTTGGCACAAGAGCTCGGCGCCAAATTGATTGAGAAGTAACGATGTCGGGAATGTACGAAGGTGCGATACAAGATCTCATCGATGCATTAGGCCGTCTGCCAGGTATTGGCCCTAAATCCGCTCAACGCATCGCCTTTCACATCTTGCAGGCCGATCCGCAGATTGCCAGTGCTCTCGTCGACTCGATTCGCACGGTAAAAGAGCGGGTTAAGTTCTGTTTGATCTGTGGCAATGTCTCTGAAGAGGATGAGTGTCGAATCTGCCGCGATCCAAGGCGCGAGAACTCATCGATATGTGTCGTTGAAGAGAGTAAAGATGTCATTGCAATCGAGCGCACCCGTGAATTTCGGGGTAAGTATCACGTGCTCGGTGGTGCGATATCTCCAATCGATGGAGTTGGTCCAGAGCAGTTACGCATCCGCGAATTGATGGTGCGCCTTGGCGATCCGCAGATTAAAGAGGTCATCTTGGCCACCGATCCAAATCTTGAGGGTGAGGCCACGGCAACGTATTTAGCGCGCATGATCAAAGCCTTGGATATCAAAGTCTCGCGCCTAGCCTCTGGCCTGCCGGTGGGTGGCGATCTGGAGTATGCAGATGAGATCACCCTTGGGCGCGCCTTTGAGGGTCGACGTAGCGTTTAATCTCATAATTTGAGACGCTCACGGTCTTACATAGTGAGAAATCTAGGAAATACCTCGGCCACATCTCGCCTCATACGCGAGCATTACTCCATGGGACTCATCGTTCAAAAGTACGGCGGCTCATCCGTAGCCGATGCCGAAGGGATGAAGCGCGTTGCCAATCGGATCGTGGCGGCAAAGCGCGATGGCAACCAGGTCGTTGTTGTGGTTTCGGCAATGGGAGATACGACCGATGAGCTCATCGATTTGGCTGAGCAGATCACACCGATTCCATCGGGGCGTGAGTTAGATATGTTGCTTACCGCGGGAGAGCGGATATCGATGGCGCTACTTGCGATGGCGATATCCAATCTTGGACATGAGGCTCGCTCATTTACCGGTAGTCAAGCAGGCGTGATTACGACATCGGCTCATGGTCGCGCGCGCATCATCGATGTGACACCGGGGCGGATTCAAGAGGCGCTCAAAGAGGGTGCGATTGCAATCGTTGCTGGCTTTCAGGGAATCTCGCAGGATACAAAAGATGTTACAACGTTAGGTCGAGGTGGAAGTGATACCACCGCAGTTGCACTTGCAGCCGCCCTTGATGCCGATGTTTGTGAGATCTATACCGATGTGGATGGTGTCTATAGCGCCGATCCACGAGTGGTACCGAATGCCCGCAAACTAAAGAGTGTTACATATGATGAAATGCTCGAGCTAGCGGCAAGCGGTGCAAAAATTCTGCATCTGCGCTGCGTTGAGTATGCACGTCGTTTTAACTTACCGATTCACGTACGTTCATCTTTTTCAACCAACGAGGGGACTTGGGTGGTTGCGGATCATCCAGAGGGAGTAGATATGGAACAGGCAATTATCTCAGGCATCGCACACGATAAGAGTGAGGCAAAGATTACAATCGTCGGTGTACCTGACCGGACGGGAGTTGCTGCACGCATATTCCAAGCAATCGCCGATGCCGACATCAACATTGACATGATTGTTCAGAACGTATCTGCTGCTGCCACCGGGCTGACTGATATCTCATTTACTTTGCCCAAGGCAGAGGGTGCTGATGCCACAGCAATTCTGCAAAAACTACAGGGCGAAGTTGGTTATGCATCGATTCAATACGATGATCAAATCGGCAAACTCTCACTCGTAGGTGCTGGAATGCGCTCACATCCAGGCGTGACTGCGACGTTTTTCGGCGCTCTTTCTGCAGCGGGTGTGAATATCGAGATGATTTCAACCTCTGAGATCCGTATCTCCATTATCTGTCGTGAGGCCGATATTGAGCGGGGGGTCAAAGCTGCTCACACCGCCTTTGATCTAGATGCCGATCAGAGCCAGGCCGTTGTCTATGGAGGCACTGGTCGATGAGTAAACCCTCACTTGCAGTCGTCGGTGCAACTGGCGCGGTGGGCACAGTGATGCTGGGAATCCTCTCAGAGCGCCCAGATGTTTGGGGAGAGATCCGCCTGATCGCATCGGCGCGCAGTGCTGGAAAAAAACTTATCTGTCGCGGCGAGGAGTTGACTGTTGTTGCACTGACTCCAGAGAGTTTTGATGGCATTGATGTAGCGATGTTTGATGTTCCCGATGAGATCTCGAAAGAGTGGGCACCGATTGCAGCATCTCGTGGCGCTATCGTTGTCGATAACTCAGGTGCATTTCGCATGGATGCCGATGTCCCACTTGTTGTACCTGAAGTGAATCCACAAGAGGTTGCGAATCGTCCCCGTGGAATCATCTCAAATCCTAACTGCACAACTTTATCGATGATCGTTGCACTCGGTGCGCTGCATCAAGATTATGATCTGCAAGAGTTAGTCGTCTCTTCTTATCAAGCTGCATCAGGTGCTGGACAGGCAGGCATTGATATTTTGCGTGAACAGATCTCCTTGGTCGCAGGTACGACTGCAGGCGATACTCCGGGAGATCTGCGGGCCATCATCTCTAACAATGGACCCTTTCCAGCACCTCTTGCCTTGAATGTCGTGCCATGGGCAGGCTCACTCAAAGCCGATGGGTACTCATCGGAAGAGCTCAAAGTGCGCAATGAATCACGAAAGATATTGGGTCTACCTCATTTGAAGGTCTCTGTTACATGCGTGAGAGTGCCGGTCATGACAACCCACTCGCTTACAGTCCATGCAGTATTTGCAAAAGAGCCTTCAAGAAAAGGGGCCCAAGAGATCTTGCACAATGCTGCGGGAGTAAAATTAGTTGATGATCCTGAAAACTATAAGTTTCCTACACCTGCCGATGTAGTGGGTACGGATCCAACATGGGTAGGCCGGGTCCGTAAAAGCATCGATGATCCAATGGCCTTAGATATGTTCGTCTGTGGTGACAATCTCCGCAAAGGTGCTGCACTCAATACCGCTCAGATCGCTGAACTTCTCGCGATAGAGTTGACATCATGAGTATTAAAGAGAAACTACGCGCCGATCTCACTGAGGCGATTCGTAGTCGTGATGAGATTACTTCGGGCACAATTCGTATGGTCCTTACCGCACTCACCAATGAAGAGGTTTCAGGTAAGCAGGCTCGAACTTTGAGTGATGATGAGGTTATCAGCGTCTTATCGCGGGAGGCGAAGAAGCGTCGTGAGGCCGCTGAAGCATTTGAAACAGGGGGGCGTAGCGATAGAGCGGCGCTAGAGAAGGCTGAGGGTGAGGTGATTGCACGATATCTCCCCGCGCAATTAAACCTAGATGAGATCAAGAAGATGATCGCGGATGCAGTTGTTTCGACTGGGGCTAGCGGACCTGGCGATATGGGCAAGGTCATGGGTGCAATAAAGCCTCTGGTTGCAGGTAAGGCAGATGGCTCTATAGTTTCATCTCTAGTGAAAGAGGCGTTGAATAAATGAAATTTGAATATGCGACAGTGCCATTGCTTTCTCATGCAACCAAGCAGATCCTTGATACGTGGGGCTCAGATGGCTGGGAGCTTGTTCAAGTGATCCCAGCACCAGGCACCGGCGAACAACTTGTCGCTTACATGAAGCGAGAAATCAAATGAATGTAGTCGATGTACATGCGAAGTTGATCGAGCTCGGGTTTGAACTACCAGTTGCCGCTAAACCCGTTGCCGCTTACGTTCCAGCGATTCGCACAGGAAATCTTGTCTTTACCGCCGGTCAACTGCCCTTGGTCAATGGCGAGATGGCAGGTGTTGGCAAAGTTGGCGCAGAGATAACTCCCGAGCGCGCAAAAGAGCTCGCTCAGATTTGTGCACTCAATGCCCTTGCCGCTGTCGCCACCGTTGCTAACGTGAATAAGATTACAAAGATCGTCCGAGTTGTGGGATATGTGAATGGTGTAGCGGGCTATATCAATGCACCAGCTGCCGTTAACGGCGCAAGCGAGTTATTTTTAGCTATCTGGGGCGATGGCGCAAAACACGCGCGAAGCGCCGTCGGAATCGCTGAGTTACCTCTGAACTCTCCCGTTGAAATCGAACTTACAGTCGAGATTACCGACTAAGGACTGCCTTTACTTACCACGCTTTGATAGGCGCTCGAGATCGGTTATCAAAACTGCTCGGCCATCGAGTTTTAACCAACCGCGTCCAGCGAAGTCTGCAAGAGCCTTATTGACGGTCTCACGCGATGCTCCAACCAACTGCGCTAACTCCTCTTGAGTCAGCTCATGGAGTACATAAAGACCTTCAGGGCTTTGTTTTCCAAAGCGCTCACCGAGATCGATCAATGCCTTAGCCACGCGGCCAGGAACATCAGAGAAAACTAAATCACCAACGGCCTCATTAGTGCGGCGAAGGCGCTGGGCTAAGCGGGCCAGGAGCTGTAAGGCCACTGCAGGGTTCAAGGCGAGCCATGGTATTAAATCCTTATGACTAAGGCTCAATAGTTTTGCATCTGTCACAGCAGTTGCAGTAGATGTGCGAGGGCCTGGATCAAAGAGGCTGAGCTCGCCAAACATCTCACCTGGTCCAAGAATAGATAAGAGATTCTCGCGGCCATCACCGCTTGATGTGCCAAGCTTTAATTTTCCATCAAGGACGACGTACAAGTGATCACCATCATCACCCTCAGCAAAGAGCACACTCCCTTTGAGAATCTTCACAGGGCTCATCGATGCGCGTAGTGATGCCGCAGCTGCATCATCAAGGGCGGTAAAGAGTGGGGCCTTGCGGAACACATCATCTTCTGGAGTCACAAGGAGTACTTTAGCCCTATGTGGGCATATCGTGAGAATCGGAAGAAAGCAAGGGCTGTATACCGCATACTCACCAAGACATATCCAGATATACGTTGCGAATTGGATTTCAAGACACCCTTACAGTTGATGATCGCAACGGTCCTGAGCGCCCAGTGCACTGATAAGAGAGTCAATACTGTTACACCCGCTCTCTTCAAGCGATACAAGAATGTGAAAGCACTTGCTAAAGCAGATCTGAGCGATATCGAGAGGCTTGTCTTTCAGACCGGCTTTTATCACGCAAAGGCCCGACACATAAAGGGATTGGCGATAAAGATTCTCACCGATTTCAATGGAGAGGTTCCGCAAACTATTGAGGAGCTCGTTACGTTGCCAGGCGTTGGTCGCAAAACAGCAAATGTCGTTCTAGGTCACGCCTTCGATATCCCAGGGATTACCGTCGACACACACTTTGGTCGCCTTGCCCGCCGTTTTGGGTGGACAGATGAGACGGATCCAGTCAAAGTCGAACACATCGTTGGCGAGTTAATTCCGCAGCCAGAGTGGACGAATCTCTCACAACGCATGATTTGGCATGGTCGACGTATTTGTCACTCACGAAAGCCTGCATGTGCAGTCTGCCCATTGTCCAAACTCTGCCCAAGTTATGGGATGGGTGAGATGGATGTTGAAAAGGCCAGGCTTCTTGTTAAAACGGATAAGGATTTCCGTTGAAAAAAATAGCAGCGCTGCTATCTTTATTATTACTTACAAGCTGCGCAGCACCTGAGCCAGAGATTGCGGGCAAGCTTGTCTCATGTGCCTCACTCGCCACAGGAAGTGTTGCTAACCCAATTCAACTGGGGTGTCTTGACGGCTCAGAGGGTGTAGCGATCAATGCCTTAAAGGGACCGATGCTCATCAATGTCTGGGGCTCATGGTGCGCGGCATGTAAGGCGGAGATGGTTCACTTCCGGGCTTTCTATGAGAGAGCCCAAGGCAAAGTGGAGTTAGTCGGGATCGATGTCGAAGAGGCATCGATAAAGTATGGGCAGGATTTCGTTCTTACTCACGGCATGACCTGGCCCAATCTCTACGATGGTGATGGCAGCTCACGTGCATACTTTGGAATGGGCGTACCCGTTACCTGGTTCATCGCCCCAGATGGCTCTATCGCCCACAAAAAAATAGGTGAGATAAAGAGTGAGGAAGAGTTGATCGCGCTGACCAAGAAGTATCTAGGTATAGAGCTCTAATCCTCATCCTTAGCGCTCTGTAATCCTGCAGCGATGAGCTTCATAACATTTGGATCGGCTAATGTCGTTGCATCTCCCACTTGTCGATCCTCGGCGACATCTTTGAGCAAACGGCGCATGATCTTGCCGCTGCGTGTCTTGGGAAGTTCATTGACTATCAAGATTTGACGGGGCTTGGCAATTGGCCCTATCTGTTTTGCGACGTGATTTCGCAGTTCGGTCAAGAGCGCCTCACCATCGGCATGTGCGATTCCACCGCGCAAGATGACGAAGGCGACGATTCCCTGACCGGTCATCGCATCGGCAGCGCCAACGACGGCAGCCTCTGCTACCGCCTCATGTGAGACAAGTGCGGATTCGACTTCAGTGGTTGAGATTCGATGTCCTGAAACATTCATCACATCATCAACTCGGCCGAGTAACCAGATCGCACCATCCTCATCTAACTTTGCACCATCTCCAGCGAAGTAGATTCCTTCAAAGCGCGACCAGTACGTCTCTTTGTATCGAGCATCCTCACCCCAGATGCCCCGCAACATAGATGGCCAAGGTTTATCTAAGATTAAAAATCCACCTCGTCCATTTCCTACTGGCTTTGCCGATTCATCCACGACCTGTGCGCTGATACCAGGAAGCACACCCATCGCAGAGCCAGGCTTGGTTGCGGTGATACCAGGCAACGGTGAGATCATGATCGCACCTGTCTCGGTCTGCCACCACGTATCAACAATGGGACATCTGTTACCACCGATAATTTCGCGGTACCACATCCATGCTTCAGGGTTTATTGGCTCGCCAACGGAGCCAAGTAAACGAAGAGTCTTTAGATTGTGTGCGGCAGGAAAATTATCACCCCATTTCATCCATGTGCGGATTAACGTCGGGGCTGTATACAAAATTGTCACACCGTACTTTGCGATGAGCTCAAAGATACGTCCCTTATGTGGGGTATCGGGAGTTCCTTCATACATGACTTGCGTGGTGCCATTGATCAAGGGGCCATAAACGATGTAACTATGGCCGGTGATCCATCCAACATCTGCCGTGCACCAATAAATATCACTTTCGGCTTTAATATCGAAGACAACCTTGTGCGTGTAGGCGACTTGTGTGAGGTAACCACCAGTTGTGTGAAAAATACCCTTTGGTTTGGCCGTAGTGCCCGATGTATAGAGAATGAATAAAGGGTGCTCAGAGTCAAAGCTCTGCGCGACATGCTCTAAAGGCTGTCGGTCAACGATTTCATGCCACCAGATATCCCGATCACTCCACGCGGTCTCCTGTTTGGTGCGTGCAACGACCAGTACTTTCTCGACATTGTGTTGGCCTTTAAGTGCCTCATCAACGGCGGGTTTTAAAGCAAAGGCGGCTCCTTTTCTAAATCCACCATCGGCGGTAATAACTAATTTTGCATCGGCATCTTGTATTCGTGAGAGTAGAGCATCTGCTGAAAATCCACCAAAGACAACTGAGTGCGGCGCACCAAGACGCGCACATGCCAGCATCGCAATTGCAGCCTCTGGAATCATCGGCATATAAATGGCGACTCGATCACCTGCGGTGATTCCAATCTCAATCAAGGCATTTGCAGTTTTTTTCACCTCAATCAGGAGTTGTGCATATGTGATGGTCTGTGTGTCTCCGGGCTCACCCTCAAAATAAAAGGCAACTCGATCACCGCGACCTTGGGCAACATGGCGATCAAGTGCGTTGACAGAGGCATTTAATTTTCCGCCCACAAACCATTTGGCATAGGGGATATCCCACTCCAATGCTGCGCTCCATGATTTATCCCAAGTCAACTCTTTGGCTTGGAGCTCCCAGAAAGCCAGACGATCTCTTTCGGCGCGTTCATAGATCTCTGGCTGTGCATTTGCATTTGCTGCGAAGTCGATGCTGGGCGCAAAGCGTCGCTCCTCATGTAAGAGGTTCTCGAGAGATTCATGGTCTTGGCTCATAACCTGTGAGAGTACCTGTTTTTCATTGTTATCAACAAGGAGATGCAGGAGTGATTCTGTATGAGTGGTTAAGGCCAATGATTCGCCCCGGAAAGGAGTACAGATGCTGACCTCATTTATTCTCATGTTTTTAAAACTTCTCAGTAGCCCAGTATTGGTAGCGGCCTTAGCCAAGTTTTTGGCGAATGTCCTGAAGACTCTGAGCTAGCCACTCTTGAAAAGGCCCTCAACTCACGCGAGTTGGGGGCTTTTTCGCGCCGCTTTTGTTGGAATGACTGGGTAAGTGAGAGGATTGGATGTAAGCCTCTAGATAGTCCAAGGATGCGCTCTCCTAGAGTTTTACATCAGAGCGACTAGGAGCCAAAGTGCCAATTGCAACTCCCGAAATTTATACAGATATGTTGGATCGCGCCAAGAAGGGCGCCTTTGCCTATCCAGCAATCAACGTCTCATCATCACAAACCATCATCGCCGCTATTCGTGGTTTCGCCGAAGCCCAGTCAGATGGGATCATTCAATTCTCGTGGGGCGGTGCTGAATATGCCTCAGGATCAACGGTCAAAAATATGGTCGATGGCGCAGTCGCTCTAGCCGAGTATGCCCATGTCGTTGCCAAAAACTACAACGTCAATATCGCAATCCACACCGACCACTGCCCAGCTGAGAAGTTAGATGGCTTTATGCGCCCACTTTTGGCATTTGGTGCCCAGCGAATTGCATCAGGTAAGTCCCCATTATTCAACTCGCATATGTGGGATGGCTCAGCCGTCTCTATGGCGCAGAATATGAAGGTATCAAAAGAGATGTTGGCGATGTCAAAGGCTGCTCGTACCATTCTTGAGATTGAAATTGGAGTAGTTGGTGGTGAGGAAGATGGTGTCGAGGCAAAACATGATGCCAAGCTTTATTCGACTCCAGAGGATGCTCTCATGACCCTTGAAACACTCGGGGCCGATGATCTCTATATGGTTGCAGCCACATTTGGAAATGTTCATGGTGTGTATAAGCCAGGCAATGTTGTCTTACAGCCCAAAATCCTGGCAACGTTACAGGATGCTGTTTCGAAAAAGCTGAGCTTATCTGCAGGAAGTAAGCCTATGAACCTAGTATTTCATGGGGGCTCTGGCTCACTGCTCTCAGAGATTCGTGAATCCTTGGATTACGGCGTTATCAAGATGAATATCGATACCGATACACAGTATGCATTCACGCGACCAGTGGTAGATCACATGCTCAAAAACTACGATGGAGTTTTGCGTATCGACGGAGAAGTTGGTAATAAAAAACTTTATGATCCACGCGCATGGGGTAAGGCGGCAGAGGCCGGAATGGCCGCCCGTGTCGTACGGGGCTGTGAAGATCTTCGCTCAGTTGGCACTTCTTCTCTCAAGTAATCTCTCAATAGAAAGGCTTTATCGATGCCCGCACTTGTCTTGCTCGGCGCCCAATGGGGCGATGAAGGCAAGGGTAAAGCTACGGATTTACTTGGCGATCGCGTTGACTATGTTGTCCGCTACCAAGGGGGCAATAACGCAGGGCACACAGTTGTCATCGGTGATCAAAAGTATGCACTTCATCTGCTGCCCTCGGGGATTCTCTCACCGAATGTGATTCCAGTGATTGGTAATGGCGTAGTTATTGATCCTGGCGTTCTACTTGAGGAGATACAGGGACTTACTGAGCGAGGGATTGATTGCAGTAGATTGGTCATCTCAACGAATGCGCATTTGATAACACCGTATCACCGCACAATCGACAAAGTCTCTGAACGTTTCTTGGGTAAATCCAAGATCGGTACAACTGGTCGTGGAATCGGTCCTGCCTATGCCGACAAGATCAATCGCATCGGAATTCGTGTGCAAGACCTCTTTGACCCCTCGATTTTGCGTCAGAAATTAGAGAGCGCCCTACGCGATAAAAACCAGGTATTAATCAAGGTCTTTAACCGCAAAAATATCGAGGTAGATGAGGTGTTACAGGAGTATTTGGGATACGCCGAAGTCCTGAGGCCATACGTCGCAGATACTGTCTTACTCCTGAATGAGGCGCTCCAAGCAGGAAAACGAGTATTACTCGAGGGCTCACAAGGTACTTTGCTCGATGTCGATCATGGAACGTATCCATTTGTGACATCGAGTAATCCAACTGCCGGGGGTGCATGTACTGGAAGCGGTATCGGGCCCACCAAAATAAGTAAAGTGATTGGAATCGTCAAGGCTTATACAACCCGTGTGGGTAGTGGGCCATTCCCAACTGAACTATTGGATGAAGATGGAGAGGCGCTGCGCCGCATCGGTGGTGAGGTTGGTGTGACAACAGGTCGCCCACGCAGATGTGGATGGTACGACGCACCTATTGCACGATATGCAGTGCGCGTGAATGGGTTGACCGATTTCTTTTTGACCAAGTTGGATGTCTTGACTGGATGGGAAAAGATTCCAGTATGCGTTGCATATGAAATCGATGGGAAGCGTGTCGAAGAGCTACCGTCATCACAGAGTGATTTCCACCATGCACAACCGATTTATGAGTATCTGCAAGGGTGGAGCGAAGATATTACAAAGGCGAGAAAGCTCAGCGATCTTCCCAAAGCGGCCCAAGAGTACGTAGCCTTCTTAGAGAAGATTTCTGGTGCCCCCATGAGTGCGATTGGTGTCGGTCCGGGCCGCGATGAAACAATCGTCGTAACGGATTTCATTTAAGAGATGAGAATCCTCCTAGTCGGAAGCGGCGCTCGTGAGCACGCCCTTGGACTAGGTCTACTCGCAGATCCTGCATGTACATCACTTCACGCCGCACCCGGCAATCCTGGTATCGCCACTTTCGCGCAGTGTCACGCAATCGATATAACAAGCAATGCCGAGATCGTTGCGCTGGCTCAAGAGATCGCTGCGGATTTAGTAGTCATTGGACCAGAAGTCCCCTTAGTCAATGGAGTAGCCGATGATCTTCGGCGACTAAAGATTGCAGTCTTTGGTCCATCAAAGGCGGCGGCCCAGCTGGAGGGATCCAAAACCTTTGCAAAAGAGGTGATGTCAGATGCCGGAGTTCCTACAGCACATAGTTTTACCTGCACTACACAGATTGAGATTGAAAAAGCACTTGATTCTTTTGGCGCACCATATGTTGTGAAGGATGATGGTTTAGCCGGTGGTAAGGGTGTCGTAGTCACACACAATCGCCAAGAGGCACTTGCCCATGCACTTACTTGCAAACGCGTCGTTATCGAGGAGTATTTGAACGGGCCAGAGGTCTCACTCTTTGGGATCAGTGATGGGATATCGATTTTAGCGATGCAACCTGCACAGGATTTCAAACGTGCACACGATAATGATAAAGGACCAAACACCGGTGGCATGGGTGCTTACTCACCACTTTTATGGGCACCATCAGATATCGTCGATGATACATATACGCAGGTGCTAGCACCGGTAATCGCTGAGATGAATGCGCGAGGAACCCCATTCGTTGGTCTTCTCTATGCAGGCTTGGCACTTACTGATCATGGGATTCGTGTCATTGAATTTAATGTTCGCTTTGGTGATCCTGAGACACAAGTATTGATACCACTTTTGAAAACTCCATTGGCGAACCTTCTGTACAAAGCAGCAACTGCTGGACTTGCAGACACAGTATTAGAGTGGCGAGATGATGCAGCCGTGACCGTTGTACTAGCTGCTAAGGGATATCCAACTGCGCCTGAAAGTGGTGGATATCTCTCGGAGTTCCCAACGATTGAGAACGTCCAGATTTTTCACGCAGGCACCAACCTCAACGGTCAAGGCCTTATCGCAACAGGCGGTCGTGTTTTGAGTGTGACTGGGGTAGGTAGTGATCTGACCGAGGCGAGAGATCGGGCTTACCGCGCAATCAGCCAAATCTCATTACCGGGCTCTTTTTATCGCAGCGACATTGCATTTAACGCCTCAGTGGCTGAGAAGGGTAATTAAATGGCCGATAATTCACCAGTGAGCCTTATCGCGCATAGATATGCATCCCCCGAGATGCGTCTGATTTTCTCACCCGAGGCAAAGATAATCGCAGAGCGCAGATTATGGATCGCTGTGATGCGTGCACAATCTGGGCTCGGTCACACAATCTCTTCCGATGTAATTACCGCCTACGAACAGGTTATTACACGCGTAGATTTAGCATCGATTGATGCACGCGAAAAACATAGCCGTCATGATGTAAAGGCACGTATCGAAGAGTTCAACGCCCTTGCTGGGCATGAGGCGATTCATGCTGGGATGACAAGCCGGGATCTGACTGAGAATATCGAGGCGTTTCAGATCCGCAACGGTTTAGAACTTGTGAGTAAGAAGGTAATAACCTTGCTCGCACGCTTAGCGCAGAAGGCCACTGAGTTTGCTGATCAGCCAATCGCTGGGCGATCACATAATATGCCGGCACAGGTCACAACTCTTGGTAAGCGCTTTGCAACGGCTGCACAAGAGTTACTCTTTGCGTACGAGCGCCTATCAGCATTACAAGCGCGATATCCGATGCGTGGTATCAAAGGCCCTGTCGGTACCGCCGCAGATTCAATCGATCTACTTGGCTCGTCTCAGGCACATGCACGTCTTGAGAGTGAGATCGCTACAGAGCTCGGATTCAAAGAGGTCTTGGATTCAACAGGGCAGGTCTACCCACGTTCTTTTGATTACGATGTTGTGACAACTTTGGTTCAGTTAGCCTCTGCACCATCATCTCTGGCAACCTCAATCCGATTGATGGCTGGCGCTGAGTTGGTCACTGAGGGTTTCAAAGATGGTCAAGTGGGTAGCAGTGCTATGCCGCACAAGATGAACACCCGCTCTTGCGAACGGATAAATGGCTTAGCTGTTGTGTTACGTGGATTCTCTTCAATGGTAGGTGAGCTCGCTGGTGACCAATGGAATGAAGGCGATGTCTCATGCAGTGTTGTCAGACGTGTTGCACTACCCGATAGTTTTTTTGCGATCGATGGACTCCTTGAGACGATGTTGACAGTCCTTGATGAATTTGGGGTATTTCCCGCTGTGATTGCAGCCGAATTAGAGCGCTACCTCCCTTTCTTAGCAACGACCAAGATCTTGATGGCGGCAGTAAAAGCTGGGGTGGGTCGCGAGCTAGCTCATGAAGTTATTAAGGAGCATTCAGTGAAGGCCGCACTACAAATGCGCGAGGGTAAAGGCAATACCCTCCTTGATGATTTAGCGAGTGATACACGCCTACCGCTGAATCGTGCCGCCTTAGATTCATTAATCAGTACACCACTTGAATTTACTGGCGATGCTCGCCAACAAGTTGCTCGAGTTGTTAATCGCATCGATGCGATCACATCCGCGCACCCTGCAGCAGTGCAGTACAAGCCCGGCTCTATTCGGTGAGTGGCTTTGGCCAAGCTGGCCCACCGCCAGCGCCTGTGATACCGGGGTGGACTCATATGCGCACCGGTAAAGTCCGTGATCTTTATAGCAACGAGAGTAATGAGATTTTATTGGTCGCATCTGATCGTGTATCCGCCTATGACTGGGTAATGCCAACGATGATTCCGGGTAAGGGCGCAGTCTTAACCCAATTGTCATTATTTTGGTTTGAACTCTTAGAAGACATTGTGCCCAATCACATTATCTCTACCGAAGTCCCAGAGATCGTCAAGGATCGAGGGATTATTGTGCAGCCCCTAAAGATGTTTGAGATCGAATGTGTCGCACGTGGCTATCTCACTGGTAGCGGTTGGAGCGAGTATCAAAGTACTAATGCAGTCTGTGGTAATTCGTTATCTGTCGGACTACTCGATGGATCACAACTTGCACACACTATCTTCACGCCGGCGACCAAAGCAGATATCGGTGATCATGATGTAAACATAGATTTTGAATCCGCTGCAAGAATTATCGGCCGAGATGAGGCCCAGACCTTGAAGGAGTTAACTATCACTCTTTATGAGACTGCCAGTGAGTTTGCACAGAGTCGAGGAATTATTCTCGCCGATACTAAGTTTGAATTCGGTCGCAGCGCATCGGGAGAGATTCTCTTGGGCGATGAGGCTCTTACCCCCGATTCATCCCGCTTTTGGGAGCTCTCGACATGGGAGCCCGGGCGAGCCCAAGCCTCCTACGACAAGCAGTTTTTGCGTGATTACCTGATGGCTAGTGGATGGGATAGAAATAGCCCACCCCCCGAACTACCTGCAGAAATCGTAGAGAAAACTGCTCAGCGATATGAAGATGCATTTTTTCATCTGACCGGCAATAGATTCTAGATAAGGGGAAGAGTAATAATGGCAAAGATCGTGGTTGAGGTAATGTTAAAGCCTGAGATCCTTGACCCACAAGGAAACGCTGTTGCATCCGCTCTGGCGCGACTTGGATTCTCTGTCGCTAAATCTGTCCGACAGGGAAAGCGCTTTGAGATTGAGGTAGAGGGAGAGCCAACCGCCTCCCAGATAGCGCAGGTAGAGAAAGCTGCAGAGGTTTTATTATCTAATCCTGTGATTGAGACCTATGTAGTGCGAGTCGAGAAGTAATGCGTGTCGGTGTTATAACTTTTCCCGGAACTCTTGATGATCGAGATGCTGCGCGAGCTGTGAATAGAAGTGGTGCACAGGCAGTCTTGCTGTGGCATGGTGATGCCGACCTTAAAAAAGTAGATGCTGTGATTTTACCTGGTGGTTTTTCATATGGAGATTATCTACGTGCGGGAGCTATCTCTCGCTTTTCTCCAGTCATGAATTCAGTCATTGAGGCAGCTGGTGAAGGTATGCCCGTCCTGGGAATCTGTAATGGATTCCAAGTTCTCTGCGAGTCACATCTTTTACCAGGAGCCTTGACACGTAACTCTGACCTTCACTTCTTATGTCGTGATCAGGAGATCGAGATAACGAACAATATGACCCCTTGGACGACAACTTTCTCACTAAAGGAGAGGATCGTCATTCCATTGAAAAACGGTGAGGGATCTTTTCAATGTGATGACAAGACACTTGCTCAGTTGGAGGATGAGGGCAGAGTGGTTGCTCGATATGTTGGTGAGAATCCCAATGGCTCTCGCAATCTCATCGCAGGCATCAGTAATGAGCGGGGCAATGTTGTAGGCCTCATGCCCCACCCCGAGCACGCTATTGATCCACTAACAGGGCCAACGGCTCAAGGCCTTGGCTTCTTCACTTCAATCTTGAATTCAATGGTGAAGTAATGTCACTAGATACGGTCGCAGCCGCACAGTCATCACCTGATACCAAGCAACCATTTGCCGAGTTAGGTTTAAAACCCGATGAGTATGCACGTATCAAAGAGATTCTAGGTCGGCGCCCAACATCATCTGAGTTAGCGATGTATTCGGTCATGTGGTCGGAGCACTGCTCATACAAATCATCCAAAGTACATCTCAAACAGTTCTCCGAAAAGGCACCAAAGTCAGCGGCATTGCTTGTCGGTATTGGTGAAAATGCAGGAGTTGTCGATGTTGGGCAGGGGTATGCAGTAACTTTTAAAATTGAATCACACAATCATCCATCTTTTATTGAACCGTATCAAGGCGCTGCAACTGGAATTGGTGGAATTGTCCGGGATATTCTGACAATGGGTGCCAGGCCAATTGCAGTCATGGATCCACTTCGCTTTGGTCCAGCCGATGCGCCAGATACACGACGTGTATTACCAGGGATAGTTGCCGGTATAGGTGGTTATGGAAACTGTTTAGGTCTACCAAATATTGGTGGAGAGGTCGTCTTTGATCAAACATATGCAGGCAATCCGCTAGTAAATGCATTGTGTGTTGGAGTCATGAAACATAGCGATATTAAGTTGGCAAAGGCGGCAGGAGCCGGCAATCTAGTTGTCTTATTTGGTGCTAAAACAGGTGGCGATGGCATTGGTGGAGTATCAGTACTAGCCTCTGAAACATTTGATAGCAGTAGATCCACTAAGCGCCCAAGTGTTCAAGTTGGTGATCCCTTTGTTGAAAAGCTTCTGATTGAATGCTCGTTAGAGATCTTCGCTGAGGATTTAGTCGTCGGTATCCAAGATCTTGGTGGGGCGGGATTATCGTGTGCTACCAGCGAACTAGCCTCAGGTGGTTCAGGGGGTATGAAAGTGGCCCTCGATAGGGTTCCGCTACGTGATCCATCGCTCTCACCTGAAGAGATTTTAATGTCAGAGTCGCAAGAGCGTATGTGCGCAATAGTTGAACCCCACAAGCTTCCACGCTTTTTGGAGATCTGTAAAAAATGGGATGTCACCGTCACTGCTATTGGCGAGGTTACTGATGGCAATCGATTAGAAATCACATGGAACGGAGAGCTCATTGTCAACGTGCCACCGCGCACTGTGGCACACGAGGGCCCTGTATATAACCGCCCAATGGCTCAGCCGGCATATATTGACAAGGTAAATTCACAAAAAGTGAAGCTCTCTATTCCGCATACAGCCACTGAAATCAAAGAGGCAGTCTTAAAGCTTGCCGCTGCACCTAATTTGGCCGATAAATCTTGGGTGACATCTCAATATGATAAATATGTACAAGGCAATACGATTCAATCACATCCTGAGGACTCTGGGATGGTGCGCATTGATGAGACCACTCATCTAGGTGTAGCAATCTCTACCGATGCAAATGCCAATTGGTCTTATCTAAATCCCTATCAAGGAGCGAAGTTAGCTTTAGCCGAGGCGGCAAGAAACATAGCAACTGCAGGTGCCAGGCCATTGGCTGTAACAAACTGTCTTAACTTCGGCTCACCAGAGGATCCAGGAGTGATGTGGCAGTTTGCAGAGACAGTACGCGGTTTGGCCGATGGATGTTTAGCAATGGGTCTACCTGTTACTGGTGGCAACGTCTCTTTCTATAACCAAACGGGCACAGTTTCCATCTTGCCAACTCCAGTGATTGGAGTGTTAGGTGTCATTCAAGATGTTCGCACACGCACACCGATGAGTTTTGATACAGCAGGTCTAGATCTATTTCTCTTGGGTCAGACGTATGAGGATTTATCAGGCAGCGAGTGGGCCTTCTTGCATGGAGAGCGCACGGGTCAGGCCCCAACGGCCGACTTAGCCCGCGAAATGCGCCTTATAGAGCTACTTTTAGCTGGACATGCAGCGAAGATATTTCATGCCGCTCACGATTTAAGTCAGGGCGGCCTATCTGCGGGATTGACGGAGATGGTTCTTCGCTACTCTGTTGGCGCGATCATCGCTTTGGAAAATGTGGGAGTTGCTTTACTGAGCGAATCACCGGGGCGAGTCGTTGTCGCTATCGATCCAAAAAAGGCAACTAATCTTCGAGAACTGGCTACCACGCACTCGATAAAAGTTGAGAAAATTGGAACGACAGGTGGCGATAGCCTCACGATCAACGACTGCGTAATAGATTTAGATGAGTTGCGTCATGCACATATTTCAACCTTCCCTCGATTGTTTGGTTGAGCCGATGCGTGATCCGCAGATCTTAGAAGATGTCAAAGAGACGTTGGAGCTTTTGAAATTAAAAGCGCCAGGACGTGCAATCGAGGTTCGTGTACCACCATATGCCGCAGTGCAGTGTGGAGATGGCCCAACACATACCCGCGGTACTCCCGCTAACGTCGTAGAGATGAATGCAACGACCTGGCTGGCCCTTGCTAGCGGTGAAATATTGTGGGCAGATGCGATGCATAGTGGCGCGATTAACGCATCTGGTGTCCGTGCAGATCTAACATCGTACTTACCGCTTAGGATTCATGTATGAGCCGGCGTCCAGATGGTCTACTCAATCACAACATCCTAGATTCCGATAAGGGTCCACAAGATGCCTGTGGTGTATTTGGTGTATGGGCACCAGGTGAAGAGGTAGCAAAACTTGCATTTTATGGTTTATATGCGCTGCAGCATCGCGGGCAAGAGGCAGCGGGAATCGCGACAAGTGATGGTGAGAGGATTCTCATCTATAAAGACATGGGGCTTGTCTCACAAGTCTTTACTGAAAGTGATCTTGCATCCCTGCCTGGAGATCTAGCGATCGGGCACTGTCGATACAGCACAACAGGTTCAAGCACCTGGGTAAATGCCCAACCAACACTGCGCCCAACCAAGTATGGGACGCTGGCTTTAGCCCATAATGGAAATCTGACCAATACAGGCGATCTTGCCGAACTCGTGCAGAAGTTAGAGCCAAGTAATGGACGTGAACGTGGAGCAACCACCGATACCGAGATCATGACGGCGCTTATTTCGCTACAGAACGAGAAGAATGTGGAGGCCAGTGCGATTGCCGTCCTTCCACAGTTAGAGGGTGCCTTCTCCTTGGTCTTTATGGATGAGCATACGTTGTATGCAGCCCGTGATCGTCACGGTGTGCGCCCGTTAGTACTTGGTAAATTAGAGACCGGTTGGGTTGTCGCATCAGAGAGTGCTGGATTAGATATTGTCGGTGCCTCCTTTGTCCGTGAGATTGAGCCTGGCGAACTTGTTGCGATAGATGAGAGTGGCGTACGTTCACAGCGTTGGGCAACTGCTGAGCCAAAGGGCTGCCTGTTCGAATATGTATATTTAGCCAGACCCGATACTTTAATTGCAGGGCAAGGTATCCATGCAACACGGGTTGCCATGGGAGTCCGTTTGGCCACAGAGTCACCAGTTGAAGCAGATTTAGTAATCTCTGTCCCAGAGTCAGGCACTCCAGCAGCTATCGGATTTGCTAAAGGATCAGGCATTCCATTTGGAATCGGATTAGTAAAAAACTCTTATGTGGGACGCACCTTCATTCAACCCTCACAGACTATTCGCCAGCTTGGAATTCGCTTGAAGCTCAACCCATTGCGAGAGATCATCGAGGGCAAACGCATTGTGGTTGTGGATGATTCAATTGTTCGAGGCAATACCCAGCGAGCGATTGTGCGGATGTTGCGCGAGGCAGGTGCGCGTGAGATTCATGTGCGCATCTCTTCACCACCGGTTAAGTGGCCATGTTTCTATGGGATTGACTTTGCAACAAGGGCCGAACTCATCGCAAGTGGACTTGAGGTTGAGGAGATTCGCCGTTCAATTGGTGCTGATTCACTTGGCTATCTCTCCATCGAAGGTCTTATCGAATCCACACAGATACCGGAAAAAAGACTCTGTTCTGCCTGCTTTACTGGTGAATATCCGATTCGTATCCCTGCCGACTTATCTGAGGGCAAGACGCGTCTTGAGATCACGGAAGTTCATGGCCATTAAATGAGTACATATAAAGATGCTGGCGTTGATATCGATGCGGGTAATCGTGCCGTAGAGCTCATGAAGGTATCGAT
>JABMMN010000038.1 GCA_013205535.1 Candidatus Planktophila sp. | reverse complement strand
GTTAAGCGCTCCATCGGTTCGTGAATCTTGCCATCAATCTTCTTAATAACTACCTGTGGCTTACCAACAGTTAGTTCAAAACCTTCGCGCTTCATGATTTCAACAAGAACAGCTAGCTGAAGCTCTCCGCGACCCTGAACTTCCCATGTGTCTGGACGCTCAGTATTTAATACGCGCAATGAGACGTTACCAACAAGCTCGGCATCAAGGCGGCTCTTTACCTGACGGGCAGTAAGCAACTTGCCGCTCTTGCCGGCCAATGGGGATGTATTGATACCGATTGTCATCGAAATAGATGGTTCATCAACGATGATTAATGGAAGCGCATGTGGATTTTCATTATCGGCCAGTGTCTCGCCCAATGTAATTGTCTCGATACCTGCCACGGCAATGATGTCGCCAGGATGGGCTTCAAGGGTTGGCACGCGCTCAAGAGCTTCTGTTATGAGTAGCTCTGAAATCTTTACCCGCTCCATCGTGCCGTCGGTCTTAATCCACGTGACATTCTGACCCTTTTTAATAACACCTTCGCGCACGCGACATAGTGCAAGACGACCCAAGAATGGTGATGAGTCAAGGTTTGTAACGTGTGCTTGCAACGGTGCACCTTCATGGTACTCAGGTGCTGGAATTGCAGAAAAGATTGTGTCGAACAAAACATCGAGGTTTTCTTCTACCGGCATTTCGCCATCTGCTGGGCGTGTCAATGATGCACGGCCAGCCTTTGCACATGCATAGACAACTGGAAATTCGATCTGTGATTCATTGGCATCTAAATCTAAAAATAGTTCGTAAGTCTCATCGACAACTTCGGCGATACGCGAATCAGGGCGATCTACTTTGTTAATTACCAAGATGACGGGCAAGTTCTTCTCCAACGCTTTGCGCAGAACGAAGCGTGTCTGTGGCAATGGACCCTCAGATGCATCCACTAACAAGATAACGCCATCGACCATTTCTAATCCACGCTCTACTTCGCCACCAAAATCTGCGTGGCCCGGAGTATCAATGATGTTGACGATCGTGTTACCGCGCTTGACGGCAGTGTTCTTAGCAAGAATTGTGATGCCCTTTTCGCGCTCTAGATCCATCGAATCCATCATGCGCTCTTGGCCCTCGCCCTGCTTCTTATAAGCGGCGAATGCACCCGACTGCCACAACATGGCATCGACCAATGTGGTCTTGCCATGGTCAACGTGGGCGATGATTGCAACGTTACGCAGATCATCCCGCTTTTTTAACGGCAGGTCTTTCAGGTGTGCTTGAATCTTGGCCACGAAAACTACTCTCCTCAGGAGATCAGGCCGTTATCAGGGCCTGCCTCAGTCCAGCGATTTGGTGTTGCTGAGGTCAATTCATCGACCGCACACGCAGATTCTACCTTTGGGGGTAGATAAGAGGAAATCAGCGGGATCTTCTTGCTGCTTCAATAGATGCTAAAGCCTGCACGATCCTCTCATGGAGTCAGCGAGTAATTGTGCTAGGCCTGCATATTCCACAGGGCCAGAACAGCAAGTGCTGCCTCTTCACCTTTATTACCAACTCCAAGACCAACCTGTGAGCGCTCAAGTGCCTGTTGCAAGTTATCGCACATAAGTACACCAAATCCAATGGGCTTTGCCTTGGCGAGGGAGACTTGCATGACACCTGATGTGACGCCCTGGCAAATATAATCAAAATGCGAGGTGTCCCCACGCATTACCAAACCTAGTACCACAGCCCCATCAAAACCTTGATTTAATTTCAGTTGAGCGGCTAAGGGTAATTCGAAGGAGCCAGAAACTTTGAAATTCTCATAAGTTATCTGAGCAGATTCAAAAATAAGCTGCGCACCAGCGACTAGATTATTACAGATTTCTGGGTGCCATTGGGCGGCAATTATCGCTACTTTTTTTGCTTTGAAGCCCGGAAGATTCAAGGACTCAAGAGTGGGCGATATACCAGTCATTTAATCTTTCCTAACATGTGTTGCATCTTGTCTCTCTTTGTTTGTAGATATGATTGATTAAACTCATTAATTGTTGGCGTAATCGAAATTATTTTCACTGCTCGCCCTGTCTCAGCAATGGCATCGGCCTTTTTTTGATTATTTGTAATCAAATCTACGTCTCTTATCTTAAGGTGATCTAATATTTGAACGAGATCTCTCCACTCTCGAACATCACTAGAGTGACCTAACTCCAGATTTGCCTCAATTGTGTCTAGCCCCTGATCTTGAAGTACATATGCTTTAATTTTCTCACTTAAGCCGATACCACGTCCCTCTTGTCCACGTAGATAAATAATAAAACCTGCTCCTCTTGTGGCTATCAACTCAAAAGAGGTTGCTAATTGCTCACCACAATCACACCGAAGTGAACCAAAAGCCTCGCCAGTAAGACACTCAGAATGCACACGAATCAAGCTCTCAGGGGCGTCATTGGCATACAAATCGGCACTCCCGAACCTAAGAATGACATGATCAAATCCTGACAAGGCCTTAAAAGAGGCAATCTCCCAGCTTCCAGTCTCATGCGGTAAGCGTGCCCATTGCATCACTGGTTCGCTCGTTCTCTTAAATGGCATTGATGAGAGAATAAAATCGGCCAAATCCTGAATAGAGATTACTGGAATTGAAAATTTTTGCCCGAAATCAAAGATCTGTTGACCCTTCTTAACAGTGCCATCATCATTTACTAACTCTGAGAGGACCCCTGATTCACCTTGATTCGTCACCTGACACAAGGCGAAAGCCGCTTCGGTATGCCCACGTCGGCCCGCTAAACCATCGGGATGAGCAATTAACGGAAAGATGTGACCAGGTCGAACGAAGTTTCCAGCCTTCGCATCAGATGATGCCAATGCTCGAACAGTATTTGCTCTCTCAATCGAGCTAATTCCAGTGTTCAATCCAGCCTTTGCATCAACAGATACCGTGAATATGGTTCTTCGTACATCCTCATTTTCACTTACCATTACGGGTAAATTGAGACCTTGAGCTCTGCTATTACTGATAGCTGAACAAATGATGCCAGAGGTATGGCGAATCAAAAAAGCCATATCTTCATCGGAGATCTTTGCCCCAGCAATTATCAGATCGCCCTCATTCTCACGATTTGCGTCATCAACAACGATAAGAAATTTTCCTTGCGCAAAAATATCAATGGCTTTTTCGATGTTAGTAAAGACTTTTGTCATTTTGGACTCATTTTACTGACAAATCGCTCAACATACTTTGCAAGAATATCAACCTCAATATTGACCACATCACCAACTACTTTGTGAAGGAGATTAGTCCTACTTAAGGTTTCAGGGATTAACCAGACACTTATCTGATTTTTATCATCAGAGACTGACCCGACTGTCAGAGATACTCCATCTATACAAATAGAGCCTTGAGCAACAACATACCTAAGCAAATTTGCTGGAAACTCTATATTCATTTGTAGTGATTTCTCATGTTGCTGCAAGAGCACAATCTCGCCAGTACTATCAACATGGCCTTGGACGATATGTCCACCAAGCCTAGAATCTACTAATACTGCCCGTTCAAGATTCACATAATCATCAACTTTGAGTGCACGCAGTGATGTCAGTTTTAGTGTTTGAACCATCACATCAACCGAAAACTCTTCTGTGTCTTGTTTAACGACTGTAAGACATGCGCCATTAACAGAGACTGAATCACCAATCTTTAATTCATGAGCAAAATCTACTGACTTAAAGTGAAAAACCGCCGAATCTGTCCCTAGATCAATGGTCTTTATTTGTGCGATACCTTCAACTAGTCCAGTAAACATTTAACTCTGTCTCTCTCTAATGAGAGTAATTTTAAGATCCTCACCAAATTGTTCGACTTTTTGTAGCTTTAAATCGATCTTTTCTCTAATATTTTGAAGTTCAAGATTGCCTATGAATGACTGGCCTGATCCAAGAAGACTAGGGGCTTGGAAAATAACCAACTCGTCGATCAATCCTATTTTTAACATCTCTGTTCCTAATACGCCCCCTGATTCAATAAGTACTTGAGTGAAATCACGCACCTTACAGAGCTTCAAAAGATCATCAAAATTATGACTGTGCAAGTAAATTGTCTCAGCCTTATCATCATTGAGATGAAATTCATTCGGTAAGTTTCGAATGCCCATGACAATCCGTACTGGATTAGTTCGGCAATCAGTAACATCACCACTCGGAACCAGATTTGGATTATCATTAAGAGCTGTTGCAGTGCCAATTAAGATTGCATCACTCTGGGAACGCATTTTACTTACCTCGTTGCGAGATTGTGCACCTGTAATCCATTTGGAGCTACCATCGACAGCAGAGGTACGACCATCAAGGGTACTGGCAACTTTCCAGATGAAGTATGGGCGACCCATTTTCATTTTATGTAACCAGGCGCGATTTGCAAATGAGATCTCGGTGGCCTCTTGGATTTGAAGAGTTTCAATGCCAGCCTCTATTAGTTTTTGCGCCCCTCCGCTTGCTCTTGGATTGGGGTCTTTGACTCCAAAAACCACCTTAGAGATACCGGCGGCAATTATTGCCTCCGTGCATGGCCCGGTTTTACCCTGATGACTGCAGGGTTCAAGAGTGAGGTACAAAGATGTGCCACGAGCCAACTCTCCAGCGCTCGCAATTGCCACAACCTCTGCATGCGCACCACCTTCGTGGTGACCTTCACCGACAATTACTCCATGCGAATCGACCAAAACTGCGCCGACAATTGGGTTTGAACCTGTTAAACCCAATCCAAGGCAGGCGAGTTCGTTGGCCCGGGCCAAATAAGGACTGACGGCGCTTTCTAAAACACTCACCTGACACCCCCTCACAAACGTGAAATCCTCTGTAGCGATTTCCGGGGTGGCGGCAAAGACAAATAGAGACGGGCATAGAACGCCCCTCTAAATATTGTCTCCTCTTATCCGGACTTTAACCGTCGGTCTTGGATTTACACCAAGTCCACCGAGCGCTGGATGCGATCGGGTCGCAGACTTTCACTGCCGGTTCGGAGTTACACCGACCCCGGAAACAATTGCTTGATATTAGCACGGCGTGAGACAGCCTCGCGATCGCAAGAGACGGCCCCATAAGTGGTGGTTCGAGGCCGTGCCGGACGACCGGCTAACTGAGCAATCTCCTCTAGTTCGGAAACAGTTCGCAGAGAACCATTTGTACTTCCAGCCATTCGACTGATTGTCTCCTCCATCAAAGTTCCACCAATATCATTTACTCCACCAGCCAAAAGAGACAGCACGCCATCTGGGCCATGTAATCCGAGCTTGACCCACGAGCATTGAATATTATTTATTGAGCCAGCCAATAACAATCTGGACATTGCATGAACAACTCGATTTTCTCTTACTGTTGGGCCTGGCCTGGCAATACCAGCCAAGTAAATTGGTGATGAGTAGTGTACGAACGGAAGCGGGACAAATTCGGTAAAGCCACCAGTCTCTTCCTGCAAATTCCTAATTGTGATTATGTGATCATACCAATGAGATTCATTGTCAATATGTCCATACATCATTGTTGCTGAGGATTTTATGTCTAATAAATGAGCTTCTCGGACTATCTCTATCCAAGCTTTTGCAGGTAACTTTCCCTTTGTAAGAATCCAACGAATCTCATCATCTAAAATCTCAGCGGCAGTACCGGGAATTGTCCCAAGACCAGCATCTTTAGCCTGTTGTAACCACTCTTTATATGAGATTCCTAATTTAATAGAACCACTAAATATTTCCATAGGTGAAAAGGCGTGAATATGAATTTCGGGTGCTACTTCTTTTACTGCTCGTGCTACGTCAAAGTAGACATCACCAGATAAATCAGGATGAATACCCGCCTGGATACAAACCTCATTTGCACCTAGAGCCCATGCTTGATGAGCTCGTGATTTAATCTCTTCAATAGATAGTAAATAGGCATCTGAATCAGTTTTACGTTGTGCAAAAGCGCAGAATCTACAACCGGTATAACAAATGTTCGTGAAGTTGATATTCCTATTTACTATATAAGTAACATCATTACCCACTAATTCAATGCGTTTTTCATCTGCAGCCTGCACTAATAAATCAAGCTCTTGGCCATGCGCAGCAAATAGAGTGAGCGCCTCATTTCTGGACAGGGCACTAGGGTTTTTGCTCACTTTTGAAAGCACAGACATGAATGATGACTTCCAGGCAGGAGAGCCTGTCGACCTGAGTTGATTGAACTCATCCGAGATGCTCGGCCAGTGCCCATAAATTGAGTCAAAGTCACTTCGCATCTGACTATCACGACCCCGGATATCAATCGAATCACCTAGATCAATTCGACCCAAACTCTGCAGGCCCTCACTATTTTCTTGCCAAGGCGAACCAACTGCTATGACATGCGGAATTGCTAATCCGTTTTGATCTGCCAGTGAGCTGATGAAAGGCTTTACTTTTGGATCAACCCATCGATCTACTGACTGCACATAGTTTGAGTAAATAGTTAGACGAGCTCGTAATTCAAAACCAGCCAACTGGCTCTCATAAGCCAATAATTCGATCTCTGGCCATGGTCTCTCAGGATTTACATGGTCGGCAGTGACTGATGAAACTCCACCCCAATCATCAATTCCAGCAGCAATTAGTGCTGCAAACTCCGAGGGCTCAGATAGATTCGGTGGTGCTTGAATGCGCATTCGAGGACCAAATATGAGACGGGCAACAGCGATACATGCTAGATACTCTTGTTGGTCAGCATCGGGTGAATTACGCATTGCAGTATCTTCTTTGGCTCTAAAATTTTGAATGATGATCTCTTGAATATGACCATATGTTTTCGCTATTTTTGCTAACTTTAGAAGTGAATCTCCCCGTTCCAATAGCGATTCACCAATTCCAACTAAAATTCCAGTCGTAAATGGAATCGATAATCGACCCGCATCCTCGATAGTGCGCAATCGAACTTTTGGATCTTTATCGGGGCTGGCAAAGTGCACTTGACCTTTTTCAGTGAATAATCGAGTAGCAGATGTTTCAAGCATCATCCCCATACTTGCAGCTACGGGTCTTAGGCGCGAGAGCTCCTCAAAACTCATCACACCAGGATTTAAATGTGGCAGTAAGCCGGTCTGTTCGAGAACTGCGATTGCACATGCCCGTAAATAGTCCAAGGTAGATGAGTATCCACGCTCAGAAAGCCACTCGCCCGCTACTTCCCATCTATCTTCAGGACGATCACCAAGAGTGAAGAGTGCCTCAAGGCAGCCGGCACTTGCACCCTCTTTTGCGATCTGAACTACTTGAGCAATCTCTAAATACGCTGAACTAACGTTGTTAGGCGTGGTTGCAAAGGTGCAGTAATGGCAGCGATCGCGGCAAAGTCGAGTCAAAGGAATGAATACCTTTGGTGAGTAAGTAATGATCCCTGGACGCCGCGCTTCAAGTAAGCCTGCATCTCGCACTCGAGCTGCCGAGGCACAGAGTTGTGTCAAAGCCTCATCTCTTGCCGAAAGCAAGATGGTTATTTCATCTAAATTAAGGGTTGCAGAATCACTGGCTCGACGGAGCGCTCTGCGCATTGCACTATCGATGAACTCCCTCCAATTCCTAACCTAAGGCTCTACAGTTTAGAGCCTATAAAACACCTATGAGATCTCAAAGGTTCGATTCATATCTTTTCCTACGGTAGGGCGAGCAAATCAATCATTCTGTGGGAAACCTAAGTTGATTCCACCATGGCTTGGATCGAGCCAACGGCTTGTAACAACTTTGCCACGGGTGAAGAAGTGAACGCCTTCGGTGCCATGTGCATGAGAGTCACCGAATAATGAATTCTTCCATCCACCAAACGAGTAATAGGCCATGGGAACTGGAATAGGAACATTGATACCGACCATGCCGACCTCGACCTCATTTTGATAACGTCGGGCAGCTCCTCCATCATTAGTAAAGATCGCGGTTCCATTTCCATATTGATGGCCATTGACAAGAGCTAGAGCCTCATCATAAGAGTTGACGCGAATAACACTCAGCACTGGGCCAAAAATCTCATCGCTATAGACAGACATCGCTGGTGTGACGTGATCGAGCAGGGTAGGTCCAAGGAAGAAACCATCGCCAGCGAGCTTCAACTCACGACCATCTACGACAAGGGTTGCACCCTCTTTGGCACCGGCTGCAATGTATGAAGCGACCTTATCTCTATGAACTGCAGTGACTAGAGGGCCCATATCAGTGTTCTGTGTTCCATCACCGATTTTGATATTCGCCATACGGGATTTGATCCGAGCAACAAGTGCGTTACCGATTGGTTCGACTGCAACGATTGCAGAGATGGCCATGCAACGCTCTCCGGCCGAACCAAAGCCAGCGTTAATCGCAGCATCAGCTGCAAGCTCGAGATCGGCATCGGGTAGGACAACCATGTGATTTTTTGCGCCACCTAAAGCTTGTACACGTTTGCCAGCCTTCGTTCCAGTTTCATAGACGTAGCGTGCAATAGGAGTAGAGCCGACAAAAGAGATTGATTTGATACCTGGGTGAGTAAGCAACGCATCGACGGCCACTTTGTCCCCATGCACAACGTTAAAGACACCATCGGGCAGACCCGCCTCTTTCCATAACTGGGCCATGAACATGCTTGCACTGGGATCCTTCTCAGATGGCTTTAATACAACGGTGTTGCCACAGGCGATTGCAACTGGGAAAAACCACATCGGTACCATCGCTGGAAAATTAAAGGGAGAGATAATCGCAACGGGGCCTAAGCCTTGGCGGATTGAGTAGACATCAACGCCAGTTGAAACCTCCTCTGAAAATCCACCCTTTAATAAATGTGGGATCCCGCAAGCAAACTCAACGACTTCAAGGCCACGTGTTACCTCACCTGCTGCATCACTCAAGACTTTGCCATGCTCATCGGTGATAAGGGCGGCGATCTTTTCCTTGTTCTGTTGCACTAATTCGCGAAAAGCAAAGAGCACTTGGGTGCGCTTGGTGAGCGAGCTATGGCGCCAGGTTGTAAAGGCCGCTGTTGCGGCATTGACTGCGCGATCAACGGTTGCAGCATCGGCGAAGGCTACGTTCTTAGTGCATTTTCCAGTAGCGGGATTAAAGATATCGCCGGTTCGCTCTGGCTTTGAGGTATCGGGGGCGCCATTGATCCAATGCGTAATCTGTGTCATAGGCGCAATCTACTTCAGGGCGTTAGAATGTTGCTACCTACTAGTTATAAGGTGCGTGTTATGACAGCCCCGATCAATGATGCCGATAAGCAAGCCTCCGTTAGCGCTGCAGACCACAAGTATGTATTTCACTCATGGTCGGCCCAAGGCGCTATCTCACCGATGCCAGTTGCCAGTGGCTCTGGATCGCGTTTTTGGGATCATGCAGGCAAGGTCTATCTTGATTTTTCATCCCAGCTTGTCTTTACAAATATCGGCCATCAGCACCCGACGGTAATCAAGGCCATTCAAGCCCAGGCCGAGATCCTCACTACTGTCGCACCTCAACACGCTAACGATGCAAGAAACGAGGCGGCGCAACGCATCGTCGAATTAGCTGGATCGAACTTTGCAAAGGTTTTTTTCACTAACGCTGGCGCAGAGGCAGTCGAGAATGCCATCCGTATGGCACGTATGCACACTCACAAACACAAAATTCTTTCTACCTATCGCTCGTATCACGGCAACACAGGTGCTGCGATCAATGCGACAGGTGATCCACGCAGGTTCCCTAATGAGTTTGCATTTGGTCACGTACATTTCTGGGGGCCATATCTCTATCGCACCGCCTTCTGGGCCAAAGATGAGGCCGAAGAGTGCAAGCGTGCACTCGAGCATCTTGAACAGACGATTATCTTTGAAGGTCCTAACACAATTGGAGCCATCCTGATTGAATCAATTCCTGGTACTGCCGGTGTTTTGTTCCCACCCAAGGGATACCTTGAAGGAGTTCGCGCTCTTTGCGATAAGTACCAAATCTTATGGATTGCCGATGAGGTCATGTGCGGATTTGGTCGCACCGGTAAGTGGTTTGGATACCAACACAGCTCTGTGATCCCCGATCTCATTACCTTTGCAAAGGGCGTCACCTCTGGCTACATCGCTCTCGGCGGTGTTGTCATCAGCGAGGCAGTCTCAAAGACATTTGATGAACGAGTCTTCGCCGGTGGCATGACATACATGGGCCACCCTCTGGCATGTGCGACGGCAGTTGCAACTATCGATGTCATGAAGGACGAGAAGATGCTCGAGAACGCGGCGATGATCGGTGAAAAAGTCTTGGGACCGGGGCTGCACGAGTTGGCCAAGAGGCACAAGGTCATCGGCGATATCCGTGGCGCAGGTGTTTTCTGGGGCGTTGATATGGTCAGCGATCGCGCAACGCACGAACCCCTTGCACCATATGGGGCATCGAGTCCTGCGATGAACGAATTAGTGGCGGCCTGTAAGAAAAATGGCCTGATGCCATTCAATAACTTCAACCGAATTCACTTGTGTCCTCCCTGCAATATCTCAGTCGAGGATGCACAGCTCGGTATCGAGATCTTGGATAAGTCATTGGGTGAGATTGCAAAGTACTACACAGGGGCGTAATCAATAGAGCTAGTTGATGGAGTTAAACGTTGAATCTAAACTCAACGACATCACCATCGTGCATCACGTACTCCTTGCCCTCCATGCGGACCTTGCCCATCGCCTTTGCCTGCGCCATCGAACCGGCTGCGATGAGATCATCGTAGGAAACAATTTCAGCCTTGATAAAACCCTTTTGGAAATCGGTATGGATGACACCGGCTGCCATTGGCGCAGTATCACCTTTGTGAATAGTCCAGGCACGAACCTCTTTAGGTCCGGCCGTTAAATATGTTTGCAGACCAAGGGTACGAAAGCCAACATGTGCCAGTGTTACAAGACCTGGCTCCTTTAACCCAATCGATTGCAAAAGTTCGAGAGCATCTTCATCGCTGAGCTCTGCTAATTCGGCCTCAGTCTTTGCATCAAGGAAGATCGCCTCGGCCGGTGTAACGAGTGCCGATAAAGTGGCCCGTAGTTCACTATCGTTTAACTCGGCGGCATCTACGTTAAAGACATACAGGAATGGCTTGGCCGTCAAGAGATGTAGTTCAGATACTAGAGCCAAATCAACCTCGCTACTAGATAAAGGCTTTCCTGAGTTAAGAACGGCCTCGGCCTCTTTGACGGCATCGAGGATATGTTGGCGCTCTTTATTTACACGCGCCTCTTTTTCAAGTCGAGGTATCGCCTTCTCAATCGTCTGTAAATCAGCGAGCGCAAGTTCGGTATTGATAATCTCCATATCACTTGCTGGATCGATGCGGCCTTCGACGTGAATAACATCGCCATCGCTAAAGACGCGGATTACCTGGCAGATCGCATCGCTTTCGCGGATATTGGCCAGGAACTTATTGCCAAGGCCCGCACCCTCTGAGGCACCTTTGACGATTCCTGCGATATCAACGAAAGATACGGTCGCTGGAAGCAGGGTCTGGGAGCCAACGATCGTGGCCAGTGCGGCCAGGCGTGTATCGGGCACGCCCACAACACCGACATTGGGCTCGATCGTGGCGAAGGGATAGTTGGCGGCTAGAACATTGTTCTTAGTCAAAGCGTTAAAGAGGGTGGATTTACCCACATTCGGCATGCCGACGATTCCGATGGAAAGGCTCATAGAGAGCAGAGCCTACGCGCAAATGTCAGTGCGCCCTGACACGATAGCCCCATGCCCGCATATGTAGTGACTCTTATCATCGGCCTTCTCGCCGGCGTAGCGATCGGATATTTGCTGCGCGCCTTACGGGCAAATAGCTCGGTCGGTGATCGCGCCCTACTCGATAACTACAAAGGCCAACTCGATGACGAACGTAACAAGACCGAGTCTGCAGTCAAGTTAAATGCCGAGCTAAGCGCGGTCAAAGAGTCGGTAGAAAAACTCTCCACTCAATCCAATGAGGCCAATCGAATCCGCACCGAGGCCGAGGCGAAACTCAATACAACTATCCTTGAGATGCGCAGAGCATCAGAGTCCATCTTTGATGAGACGAAAAAAATCGCTGGTGCACTATCTAACACGCAGACCCGTGGAAAATTCGGTGAGGCACAGTTAGAGCTGCTCTTGCAGGCCGCCGGACTTCGCGAGGGCCATGAATACAGTAGACAGAAAGGTATGAGCGATAGCGATGCTTCGGGTATCCCTGATATCACTGTAAAGATGCCAGGTGGTAGCCATATCTTCATCGACTCCAAATTTCCCTTTGATCGCTTCACTGAGGCCTTTGATCCAGCCAGAGCCAGCGAGCGTGATGATCTTTTACTAGGGCACACCAAGGATCTGCTCAAGCACGTTGAATCTCTGGCAAAGCGTGGCTATCACAAATCTGCAGGCTCTCCTGATTTCGTCGTTCTCTTCGTGCCATTTGAGACGCTCTTATCAGAGGCGCTCCGGCTAGATCCCATGACACTTGAGAAGGCCTTCAAAGTAGGGGTCACTATTGCAACTCCCACATCGATGATGGCTCTGCTGCGCACCATCGGCTACATCTTTACTCGAAATAAACTCGCGCAGAACGCCGATGAGATCCAAAAGGTCGCAAGTACTTTTTTGAAGAACATCACTTTGCTGCACACCAAGATCGTCGCAGTTGGTAAGGCGATCACATCAACATCAAAGGCCTATGAGGATCTCGTGCCAACGGCTGAGAAGACGGTCCTGAGCCCTGCCCGCCGAATCCACAACTTAGGTGTTAGTGGGGATAAAGATAAGCTAGCTATCGAATATCCCGATGCTCCTGCATCGGTGCGCGAATTAAAGAGCGATGAGATTGGTGGCGATGATGATTTCATCGATGCCGAAGAGATCGATGAAGAGGATAGATAAGTGAGTGGCAGCAGAGGCATTGCGATATCAGGGCCAGGATTGAAGAAAGAGGGTGTGCTCGTACTTCAAAGCCTGCTCATCTTCCTCTCTACCTTCATCGAGCTCTGGCTGCGCAGCGGCGTTGGAATCCTGACCGGTCTTATCCTTCTCCTGTCTTTCTTTGGTGGAATCCGTTTTGGTCGCCCCGGAACAGCCTATGTTGCAGTGGTGAGCCCACCCCTGGCCTTTGCAGCCAGCGCACTCTTCTGGAGTTTGATTCTCGATGGCTTCAAACTCTCGCGCGTTGGTATCGATGTAGTCGCAGCACTTGCCAGTGAGGCACCGTTTTTAATCATCGGTGCGATTTATGGCTGGTATGTCTTTCTCAATGCTCGCGCAAAGGCACGGCCCTCACAGCGACGTAATTAACTCTGACCCGCAGCCTTCATATCTTTGCGAAGCTCTGGGGGCAAAGAGAAGAGAAGTGACTCTTGCATAGCAGTGACCGTTTCAACATCGTCAAAACCCCGCTGGGCCAACCAGGCTAAGACACCATCTACTAAAATCTCTGGCACCGATGCACCACTAGTTAAGCCAACTGTCTCTACTCCATCGAGCCAGTGCTCCTGAATCTCTTGGGCATAGTCGACTAAGTGCGCCGCCTTTGCCCCGTATTCAAGTGCAACCTCGGCTAAGCGCACTGAGTTAGATGAGTTCTGTGAGCCGACCACGATTACCAGATCGGCTTTACCTGCAATGGCCTTAATCGCCTCTTGTCGATTCTGCGTTGCATAACAAATATCATCACTGGGAGGATCTTGGATCTCGGGAAAGCGCTCCCTTAAAATCGCTACCGCAGCGAGCGTCTCATCCACGCTTAATGTGGTCTGAGATAACCAGACTAGTTTTTTGCCAGGTGTTGGAACCACTGTGCGCGCACCATCTAAGCCATCGATGACACGGACCTGATCAAGGGCCTCACCGGCAGTGCCCTCGACCTCTTCATGGCCGTGATGGCCAATCAGCAAAATCTCAGCATCTTCGCGTGCAAATCTACGTACTTCGTGGTGAACCTTTGTCACCAGTGGACATGTCGCATCGATCGTCTTTAGATTTCGCGTCGCTGCCTCTGCATGAACACTTGGTGCAACACCATGAGCCGAGAAAACGACCGTCTTTCCCTCTGGGACCTCATCGGTCTCATCGACAAAGATCACACCCTTTGCCTCTAATGATGCAACGACATGAACGTTGTGGACGATCTGCTTGCGCACATAGACAGGTGCCCCATAGAGCGCCAGGGCTTTCTCAACGGTAACAACGGCGCGATCAACGCCTGCGCAATATCCACGGGGCGCAGCAAGGAGAACTCTCTTGACCATTAGGTGAGTCTATTAGGCTCATGCCATGTTCGAAACTTCTAGTGATGCCCCCGCAACGGTAGCGGTGGTCACACAAGCAATCAAAGAGTATGTCGATCGCTTGGGCCCGATCTGGGTTGAGGGAGAAATAAGCGAACTCAACGAACGTAGTGGAGTGATGGCCTTTATCCGTCTGCGTGATCTAAGCGAGGATATGTCTTTATCGGTGATGTGCCACAAATCAGTCATCGCTGCGGCGCAACCTTTACCTGCCAATGCACGCGTTGTCATACATGCAAAGCCCTCTTGGTATACAAAAAATGGTTCACTCACTCTATCTGCACGCGAGATCAGACAGGTAGGTGTTGGCGAACTCCTGGCCAGGTTAGAGGCTCTCAAGACTCTTTTAGCATCACAGGGTTTATTTGATTCAGATCGAAAGATAGATCTTCCACTACTACCCAAGAAGGTCGGCCTTATCTGTGGTCGCAATACCGATGCCGAGAAGGATGTCGTTGAGAATGCCAGGCGGCGCTGGCCCAGCGTTGTCTTTGAGATCCGCGAGGTAACGGTGCAGGGCGCACTCGCTGTCTCGCAAGTATCGGCCGCCCTTACAGAGCTAGAGGCCGATGTCGATGTCGATGTCATCATCATTACTCGTGGAGGCGGCTCCTTTGAAGATCTATTGCCCTTTAGCGACGAGGGGCTTGTGCGCCTTGCAGCATCATGCCGCACACCTATTGTGAGTGCGATCGGCCATGAAAAGGACTCACCCTTGTTGGATCTTGTGGCCGACTTTCGTGCATCTACCCCGACCGATGCCGCCAAGCATGTAGTGCCGGATGTGGCCGAAGAGATCGAGATGATTGCAGGGCTAGGTAATCGCGCCCGCCGCAGGTTGATGAGTTTGATTGATGTGGAGTTTGCTCTGATCACAAACTTCAAGGACCGCCCAGTGATGAAAGACCCTCGTGTGCTCATTACTTCACGCGCTGAGATCATCCTGGCCTTGCGCGATAGATCCAAACGCAGTTTTAGTAGCCACCTCAAACTAGCGAAAGAGGAGTTGGTGCAGATAAAGGCCCGAGTTCGCGCGCTCTCACCGCAGGCCACAATGGATCGTGGATACTCAATTGTGCGCTTGAGCAACGGTGATATCGCACGCGATGCCAGCAAGTTACGAGGTGGCGATGTACTGCGCCTGCGTTTGGCTAGGGGCGAGACCAATGCCACAGTGACCGCTAATACTGCGAAGGAGTAGATTTAATCCATGGTTGAAAAGAAGATCTCATATGAGGCTGCGCGTGATGAATTAGCAGAGGTAGTGAGCGCCCTTGAGACCGGCAGCGCAACGCTAGAGGAGTCCCTCAAACTCTGGGAGCGTGGCGAAGAGTTAGCCAAGATCTGCCAGGAGTGGCTCGATGGCGCTAAAAAGAAGTTAGATGCGGTTAAGCCGTAATCACGATGCCACATTTCTCATACTCTGAGCTTTTACCGCTAGGAAAAGATGAGACCACATACCGATTTCTTGGTAACGAAGGTGTGCGTGTCATAACCCTGGGAGATAAAAACTTCTTACAGGTCGATGCCACTGCTCTTGCACAGTTAACTGCCGAGGCGATACACGATATTTCACATTACCTACGTCCTGCACATCTTCAACAGCTCGCAGATATTATTGCCGATCCAGAGAGCTCGCCCAATGATCGCTTTGTTGCCACAGATCTTTTGAAGAATGCCAATATCTCTGCCGGTGGCATCCTGCCGATGTGCCAGGACACGGGTACGGCCCTTGTCATGGCAAAAAAAGGTCAGCATGTTCTGACAACCTCAAAGGATGAGGTTGCGATCTCTCAAGGAATCTACGATGCCTTCACCACTTTGAATCTGCGCTACTCACAGATGGCTCCCATTACGACATGGGAGGAGAAGAACACCGGTAATAACCTGCCAGCACAGATTGAGATCCTTGCAGATAGCGATCACCTAGATGAGTACAACTTTTTATTCATTGCTAAAGGTGGCGGCAGCGCGAACAAATCATTTCTCTATCAGGAGACTAAAGCGATTCTCAATCCAACGGCCTTTATGGCCTGGCTGGATGAGAAACTGCGCTCGATTGGAACTGCCGCCTGTCCGCCGTATCATTTAGCGATCGTCATAGGTGGTACCAGCGCTGAGCACACCGTGAAGACGGCAAAGCTTGCCAGTACCAAGTATTTGGACTCACTACCTACGAGTGGAGATGGCCTGACGGGACATGGATTTAGGGATCTCGAGTTAGAGGCGCAGGTCTTAGAGCTGACTCGAAAGTTAGGGATCGGTGCCCAGTTTGGCGGTAAGTACTTCTGCCACGATGTGCGCGTTGTGCGCCTGCCCCGTCATGGTGCATCACTACCGATCGCAATCGCCGTTTCGTGTTCAGCCGATCGCCAGGCCAAGGCCAAGATCACTCACGAGGGCATATTCCTTGAGGATTTAGAGCGCGATCCTGCACATTTTCTACCAGAGACGACCGATGAGCATCTCAACGATGATGTTGTGGCGATCGATCTGAATCAACCGATGAATCTGATCTGCGCCGAACTCTCAAAACATCCAGTAAAAACACGGCTGTCATTGACTGGCACATTAGTTGTCGCCCGTGATTTGGCCCATGCAAAGATCAAAGAGGATATGGACTCAGGTAAGCCCATGCCTGAGTATCTTGCCAAGTACGCGGTGTACTACGCAGGTCCGGCCAAGACTCCAGTTGGATATGCATCGGGCTCTTTTGGACCAACGACTGCAGGTCGTATGGATTCATACGTCGAGTACTTTCAATCCAAGGGTGGATCCCTTGTGATGTTGGCAAAGGGAAATAGATCCAAAGCCGTTACCGATTCATGCAAAGGCTATGGTGGCTTTTATCTGGGGTCGATCGGTGGACCTGCAGCTCGCCTTGCCCAAGAGTGCATCAAAAAAGTTGAGGTACTTGATTTTGAAGAGCTTGGTATGGAGGCCGTCTTTAAGATCGAGGTCCTAGATTTTCCAGCCTTCATCGTTGTTGATGACAAAGGCAATGATTTTTTTGCCGTGACCGGCACGCCGTTGAAGATAGGCACTAAGCCTTAAAGAGAGGTCAGTAAAAACGAGAGCGCTGGAACTTTGACCAGGCCTTACATGGAGTCTCATAGCGGATCGTGATGTAGCGAAGTCCCCAACGAATCTGTGTCACTGGATTTGTGCGCCAATCATCGGCGATGATGCCCATCTTGTCGGCGGGCAGGGCCTGAGGGATTCCATGTGCGCCGGTGCGGGGGTTACGCGCCTTGTAGTTCCAGTGGCTCTCCTTTGTCCAGAGTTTGTTCAGGCAGATAAACTGGCCCTCACTCATCCCATACTCATCAAAGAGAATCTCCTTGGCGACATACTTTGCCCCCGAAATCGTGCGGGCAATCTCCACGCGACGGCTAATCCATGAGGCCAGGGCCATCTCACTAGAGAAGATGGCACCGACTGAGGTCAAGGCGAGATCGATGGAGCCATAGAGGGCGGCCGCGCTGTGCGCCGGCAGCTCATTCGAGGATAGGGCGCTGCTCTCGGTGTCTAAATAAATCTCGCTCGTCATCGGAAACTCAAGGCCATAGGCACTTGGCAGGGCCGAGCTCAGAAAGAGCATGGCGGCGATAACACCCCAGATCGCTACATACTTACGGCGAAGCTTCATCTGACCCCCTCCTTTCACCTGTACCCACCCGGGAGCAATCGGCCTTAAAAAAGGCGACATTGCTCAACGGGGAATGGCTTTAGCCTGCCCGCGTGGGCGCGAAGGGGCAAATTTAAATGGGGAAAGTCGCAGATTCCCAGAGAGCTCTCGCCCTGTGGACAGGTAAAGGTGCAGGTCAGATGCGGAGATGTCCGAAATGCCCGAAATGTGACTGTGAGATTGATTCTCTCGTGAAAAGAGCCTATCCGGCGATGGGTCCCTCGAGCATCTCGGTGACCAGGGCGGCGATCGGGGAGCGCTCGGAGCGGGTCAAGGTGATGTGGGCAAAGAGGGGATGTCCTTTTAACGTCTCAACCACGGCGACGACTCCATCGTGGCGTCCAACCCGCAGGTTATCTCGCTGGGCAACGTCATGAGTCAGCACGACCCGAGAGCCGGCCCCGATTCGAGAGAGAACCGTCAACAAAACACCGCGCTCTAGTGACTGAGCCTCATCGACGATGACGAAAGAGTCGTGCAGAGAGCGGCCACGTATATGGGTGAGCGGCAGAACTTCGATCAAGCCCCGATCCACGATCTCATCGATGACGGCCTGACTGACAAGGGCGCCCAAGGTATCAAAGACGGCCTGAGCCCATGGCGACATCTTCTCCCCCTCGCTGCCAGGCAGATAGCCAAGCTCCTGTCCACCGACTGGATAGAGGGGGCGAAAGATCAGAACTTTTTTATGGATCCGCTTTTCCATTACCGCCTCAAGACCGGCACACAGCGCCAGCGCAGATTTTCCAGTTCCAGCGCGGCCGCCGAGAGAGACGATTCCGACGCCATCATCTAAGAGCAGATCGAGTGCGATCCGTTGTTCGGCGCTGCGACCATGAAGACCAAAGGCGCTGCGATCACCGCGTACTAACTGCAGTTGCCTATCGATGCTCACTCGGGCAAGTGCACTACCCCGCTCAGAGTGAAGAACGACTCCAGTGTGCACAGGTAGTTCATGAGCGGCCTCATGATCGGCTCGATCAGATGAGTAGAGATCATCGATCGTATTAGATCCTACAGTTAATTCGGTGATACCCGTCCATCCACTGTTGGATACGAGCTCGGCTAAATACTCTTGTGCCTCGACACCAACCGAGGATGCCTTGACGCGAAGGGGTAGATCTTTAGTGACGAGCACGACACTCTTTCCATCGCCCATAAGATTTTTAGCGATAGCCAGGATGCGGGAGTCATTGGTGCCATCGCGCAGAAAGCCTTGAGGCAGAGATGATAAATCATTGTGATTGAGCTCTACTGAGAGAGTGCCACCTTCGGGGGTGACTGTGAGCGCTTTATCCAGCCTTCCATGTGTGATTCGCAGATCATCGAGTGCGCGAAGGGCCGCTCGGGCAAAGTATCCCAGCTCTGGATGATCGCGCTTGGTCTCTAACTCACCGATGACTGCGATCGGGATAATGACTTCATGCTCTGCAAACTTATAGAGCGCGCCAGGATCGGCCAGTAAAACACTGGTATCTAGAACAAAAGTCTTCTTACCATTATGACTTTTGGAGGCCAAAGGCTGAGCTCCTTGATTTAAGTTGTACTAGAAAGGACCTGCTTCGGATAACTAAAAATGTAGAACTATTTGCCACTTCTTTAGCTCCGACACGCCTGCCCTGTTTGTTAAATCTAGAGGAAATATCTATGAACCAAAGCGGCGCTGTCGCAGTGAATATGCACGTAAAGCACGCAAAAAATCAACGCGGCGAAAATCTGGCCAGTATGCCTCACAGAAATAAAACTCAGATGATGCGCTCTGCCATAACATGAATCCGCCCAGACGTTGCTCACCTGAAGTGCGGATCAAAAGCTCGGGGTCGGGCTGGCCCGCTGTATAGAGAAACTTTGAGACATCCTCGCTCGAGAGATTGCTCTTGGCCTGCTCAAGGGAGTGACCCTGGCCCTGTGCCTGCTCTAAATAACCTTTGACCGCATCGATGATTTCACGCCGCCCACCGTAAGAGATAGCGACATTGACCTCGACCCCATCACTGCTCACGGATGGGATATCACTCAGTTTTTGGCGCAGCCAATCGGGTAGTAGATCTAGTGCGCCTACGGCCTTGATGTTCCAACGTCCTGTCGCTGCTAACTCATCGACAGTATCTCCGATAATCTTCAAAAGCTCTTCGATCTCAGCGGCGCTACGTTTGAAGTTATCGGTCGATAAGAGCCACAGAGTCACTACGCGTACTTCGGCATCATCACACCAGCCGAGGAACTCGATGATCTTGCTCGCCCCGGCCTTGTGACCATTGGGATCGCCCTGGTTGCGGTTGGCCTTTGCCCAACGGCGATTGCCATCGAGGATGACACCCACATGATGCGGTGTCTTGGAAAAATCTAAGCCTTTAACCAATCGCCTCTCATACATCGGATAGAGAGGTGCCTTGATGAGTCTATGAATATTTGCGTACAACTCGGCGCTCAGCAATCAAGGATGCAACGGGAAGAGTGCCGGCCACAATCAAAGCCAGCATCTTAAATATTGGCCAGCGATTTTTAACGGCAAATTGAATCGCGGTTAGGACATAGACCAGATAGACCCATCCATGGACAAAGGGAATCCAAGCGACTCGCGCCTTCAACTCGGCGTTATCAAGTAGATAGGCAACGGGTAGATCCACAAACCACAGGAGCAACGACATCACACCAGCGATGACTGCCATCACTCGAAAGCGAAGGAGCACGGATTTCATGTGCTCACCTTACGGCGATAAAAGGGTAGATACAGCACCACTGCCGCCATCAGCCACCAGATGAGCACGTATGAGAGATGCTGCCAGTAAAAGCCGGGGATCCGAGAGCGCAGCTTTTCAGCACTCGGGCGAGTGCGCTCAAGACTCTCTCCCCTATGCACCTCTGTGCTTGCAAGAATATATCCATCAAATAGATCTAAATCAGTAGCTGAGATGATGACGGCGCTATCAAGGCGAGAAATCACCCCTTGGGAGTTATCTGTGCGATCACCTGATTGTGCTGCACGAAGCTGTCCCTGGATATCAATCTGCATAGATTGTGAGATCTCGGGATTGAGTAAGCGCTGCGACCATAACCCTCGCACGACTAAGACTCCCTTATTGGTGCCCACCTGCAAAAGGGCGACCTCCCAATCATCGCTGATTCCATCACCATCAACCTGTCCTGGTGCTCGAAAAGTTGTGACGTAATGGCCTGAGACATTGACCATACGGTTGATTGCATCTGGGGCCAGCAGAGAGTTTGTAGTGGCTATAGATTCAAGTGTCACAACTTTTTCATCGATAGTTGTCGCAATGACAAGACTTTCCTTCAGGGCGGCGGCACGATCTAACTGCCAGATACCAAGTGAGAAAAAAATACAGGCAAGAAGTAAGACCACTACCCCTGTACCCACACGTGAGACAAGAGTTTTACTTGTCGCTGGTGTCATCACTTCGATCGACACCCATGAAACGCTTATAGAAGCTGCGCATGAGTAGGGCTACCGCAACAACCAATAGGGTGATAGTCAACGAGCCAGCTGTGCCCATGTCAATATTTTTTTCCATGCGATAATCCTCTCATGTCAGATGAGTTCTCATACAACGAGCGCTATGGGATCCGCCGAAGAAGAGGCTGGGTTGCTCCAGCAATCTTTTTTGCTATCACAGGTACGACCTGGTTGATCTGGACAGGCTTACATCACTCAAATCCACCTATCAGATACTCACTGATTTCATACTCGATAACATCAGAGCAAGAGATATCGCTGCGCTATTCGGTGGTGCGTCAAGATAAAGATGCATCTATCGTCTGTGTTCTGATTGCCCGAGATTTCGATAAGAATGTCGTTGGTCAAATTAATGACGAGATTGGGCCCGGGTTGGCCTCATTTGAACGAACAACTGCCGTGAAATCACGGGGCCCTGCAGTAAATGCAGATGTAATTAGTTGTCGCCTTAAGTAGCCACCTAGTACCGTTGCACCTTATGAGCACACAGACATGGCTGACACAAGAAGCTGCCGATCGTCTGCGCACCGAATTAGAAAACCTTGAAGGGCCTGGGCGCAAAGAGGTGACGGCAAAGATCGAGGCCGCACGTGCAGAGGGCGATTTGAAGGAGAATGGTGGCTATCACGCAGCACGTGATGAGCAGGGAAAGATGGAGGCACGTATCCGTCAGTTGAAGCAGATGTTAGAGAATGCCCATATCGGAACTCCACCACCGAGCGTCGATGGAAAGGTAGGTGCCGGAATGGTCGTCACTGCATTGATCGCAGGAGATGAGATGAGATTCTTACTAGGCTCGCGTGAGATCTCCTCGGGTGATCTCGATGTCTATAGTGAAAACTCCCCATTGGGCGCAGCTGTTATGGGCTCTGAGATAGGAGCAAAGCTCTCTTACACCGCACCTAATGGCCGCCAGATTTCGGTCGAGGTTATCGCCGCAGAGTTTTATGCCTAGCGATTTAACTGGCGATTTAATTTAAAAGTTAATTTGAGGAGTTTGCGTACTTACGCACACTCAGTGGGATAAAGATCGCCATCAAAATAATCATGTAGAGCAGTGATGTCTCAAGTGGGTGCTGACTAGGCCACGAGTTAGCGGTTGCACCGAACTCGTTCTTCAAGCCAAATAACTGACGGCAGGCTGCCACCATCGATGACACAGGGTTCCATTCGGCCACATACTGCAACGCCTTTGGCATTCCAGTCGTTGGTGCAAAGGCATTGGATAGAAACGTCATGGGAAATGTGACCAAGAATCCGACGTTTTGAACGACGCGGGCATCTCTGACTACCAGACCCACATAGATGCCGATCCATGAGAGGGCATAGCCAAAGGAGAATAAAAATAGGAAGCCTAGGGCGATTCGCGTGAATCCTGAGGTTGGACGCCACCCCACTGCAAAGCCAGCAGCTGCCATAACGGCAAGCACTAAAATATTTAAAAGTGCGTCCCCAAATGTTCGCCCGATGACTAAGGCCCCACGAGAGATTGGTAGTGACCTAAAACGATCAATGAGACCCTTAGTCATATCTTGGGCCAAGCCCGAGGCGGTTGCAGCAAGTGTGAAGGCGACAGTTTGCACGAAGATGCCAGGCATAAGTAGTTGCACATAACCTCCAGGTTGACTCGTTTGAATCGAGCCGCCGAAGACGAAGCGAAATAAGAGAACGAACATCACCGGCTGGATCGTCGAGAAAATGAGTAGTTCAGGGATTCGAGCCAGCTGTAATATCTGGCGCTTAGTGATGACAATTGAATCACTGAGTAAGTGCTTCATCTCTTACCTCCTCTTTTCCTCTTCGCTGGTTGGCTTACCGTCTCTTCGGCAAGGTGGCCAGTCAATGACAAGAACACATCATCAAGTGATGGGCGCTTTAATCCGATATCGAGTGGATGGATGCTCACTTCATCAAGGGCTCGGAGCGCCTCAATTAAGGCCGTTGATCCAGTTGATACGGGAGCACTCACGGTTCGTCCCTCGATATGAGTTGCATGAGCGCTAATACGCGCCACTATCTCTTGGACCTTTGCCACCTCGCTATTTTCGACAGTGATCTCTAGGCGCTCACCACCTACCTGCCGCTTCAATACATCTGATGTTCCCCGTGCAATGACCTTACCGTGATCGATTACTGCGATCTCATCGGCTAACTGGTCGGCCTCCTCCAGATACTGAGTTGTGAGAAGAACTGTTACTCCACCAGTGACAAGCTCTTCGATGACTCCCCACATCTCCATCCGACCCCGAGGGTCCAACCCTGTCGTAGGTTCATCGAGAAAAAGCACTTTGGGCTGCACGATTAATGATGCAGCCAGATCCAGGCGACGGCGCATTCCACCCGAATAAGTCTTAATCGTTCGCCGTGCGCTTTCGGTCAATGAAAATCGCTCGAGTAGATCATTGGCGCGATTGATCGACTGTTGTTTGCCCAAGTGATAGAGACGACCAAACATCACCAAGTTATCCCATCCTGTAAGCGTCTCATCAACGGCTGCATACTGGCCAGAAAGACCAATCACCTCTCGAACCTTGTCAGGGTGTTTGATGACATCGATTCCAGCGACGTGCGCGCTTCCAGAATCTGGCTTTAATAACGTTGCCAGAATTCGAACTGTTGTTGTTTTTCCAGCACCATTTGGGCCTAATACGCTCAATACAGTGCCTTCAGTAACATCGATAGATAAATCATCTAACGCTCTCACCTCACCCTTGTTGTAGGTTTTTGTGAGGTGCTCGGCACTGACTGTTTTCACACGATAACCTTACTCGTATGGCGAGAAAGCGGTCCCCCAGCACCAATTCCAAGGAACATAGCCATCGCGAGATTATGGCAATTCTCGGTGGCCTCATGACCGGTATGTTCCTAGCCGCACTGGATCAGACGATTGTTTCAACAGCACTTAAAAATATCGTTGAGGATTTTGGTGGGCTCAATCAATACTCTTGGGTCGTCACCGCATACTTACTGACTTCCACGGCATCTACACCACTCTACGGAAAAATCTCTGATATTTATGGCCGTAGGGTTGTCTTTCAATGTGCGATTATCATATTTTTGCTTGGTTCTTTTTTAGCTGGCGCCTCACAGAATATGGAACAGTTAATTGCTACTCGAGCACTGCAAGGTTTAGGAGCGGGTGGCCTGATGGCGCTCTCGTTTATCATCATTGGTGATGTTGTCCCACCGCGCGAACGTGGCCGATATCAAGGTTACTTTGGTGCAGTCTGGGGACTTTCCGCAGTAGCTGGACCTTTGCTTGGTGGATTCTTTGCAGATCATCCCCAAATTCTTGGGATTACTGGTTGGCGCTGGATTTTCTACATCAATATCCCATTTGGCATCGCCTCGCTCCTAATTACATCCGTAGTTTTACACACTCCCAAAGTCAAACGCGAACACACTATTGATTACCTTGGAGCCATTCTATTAGTGGCATCTGTAACTTTGATTCTTCTCTCTGTTTCGATTTATGGACCACAGGATGGTTGGGATAGTCCTCGTACTCTTGCATCTTTGCTAACCGGATTAACTCTGGTGGCTATTTTTCTCTCCTGGGAAAACAAAGCTAAAGAGCCCATCATTCCATTATCGCTTTTTAAAAATCATACTTTTTCTATCACTTCACTCCTTGGAGCAGTCATTGGTGCCGGAATGTTTGGTGCGCTCATAATGCTTCCACTTTATCTTCAGGTTGTGAAGGGTTATTCAGCCACTGAATCAGGATTAAAGTTAATTCCATTCATGATAGGAATCGTCTCTACCTCTATCATCTCCGGCAAGTTGATTACAAAACATGGACATTACAAGCGTTTTCCTATCGTGGGTACCACATTGATGACTTGTGGTCTGCTCTTACTCACGCGCTTAGAAGTTGATACCCCCTATTGGCAGATCGCAATATATGCCATCATGGTTGGTGCTGGACTTGGGCTCTCAATGCAAACCATTATTATTGCAGTTCAAAATGCTGTTGATTTCAAAGATATGGGTATCGCGACAAGTAGTAATACCTTTTTCCGTTCGCTTGGTGCAGTCTTTGGTACAGCGCTCTTTGGAAGTATTTTGACTAATCGAGTGCAACATTATCTCCAATCTAATTTTGCTGAACTTGTAAAATCAGATCCAGCGGCAGTCAACGGCTTTGATATAGGAAGGCTGGAAAGTATTTCAAGTAATACTGCCATTTTACAAACTCTTTCACCCGTATTACAAAACACTGCTCTTGATGCCTTTGTGAGTTCATTTCACATTGTCTTCTATTCTGCTGCTCCAATTACAGCGTTGGGAATCTTGCTTGCATTGGGGCTACGCGAATTACCATTGCGCTCGAATCAGGAGTATGCCACCGCACGAGAAGAGGCAACAGGCGATAGCCTTATCTAATGCGCTCACCATTTCGGGATCTGCCGCGCGAGATTTCGGTCCTGGTCGCCGCATCTTTTTTCGTGGCAGTCGGCTTCGGAATCGTACTTCCTGCGATTCCCGTATTCGCCCGTACCTTCGGAGTCGGTAATACAGCAATCGGTTT
>JABMMN010000037.1 GCA_013205535.1 Candidatus Planktophila sp. | reverse complement strand
GATTCTCTTCTTAGCCGCTGATTTTTTTACTGCGCGCTTGGCTGTGCTCTTTTTTGCGACACTCTTCTTTACAACTCTCTTCTTCGCCGAACTCTTTTTTGCGACACTCTTCTTTGCAACTCTCTTCTTCGTAGTTGCCTTGACTACACGCTTTGCAGGGGCTTTTTTAGCGACCCTCTTGGCTGAGCTCTTCTTCTTTACGGCCACGATGACTCCTTGGATAGCGGTTCGCACGCGATGGACGCACGTTTATGACTCAAGGTTACCCCAGCCCCCCAAGCATTTCCATGACATGCGGTGCGATTGCACGAAGTGCCTTTCCGCGATGGCTCATTAAATCCTTCTCTTGCGCGCTCATCTGTGCCGAAGAAATCGAAAAGCCATGGGGTGAAAATATCGGGTCATAGCCAAAGCCCTGATCACCGATGGCACTGTGCAGGATTTTTCCCTCGAAGCGCCCCTCTGTAATAGCCTCACGGCCATCGGGCATAACCAGGGCACAGACACAAATAAAGTGAGCACCTCTTTGCCCATCAGGTAGCGCACGTAATTCATCTAAAACCTTATCTACATTGGCCTTGTCGTCGCCATGAATACCGGCCCACCGAGCTGAAAATATCCCGGGTGCACCTCCTAGAGCATCGATACATAGACCAGAGTCATCCGATATCGAAGCAAGCCCTGTCATCTTTGCCGTATATCTCGCCTTCAAAAGTGCGTTTTCGGCGAAGGTTGCACCCGTCTCTTCGACATCGACTAACCCTGCAAACTCATCGATACTGACAAGCTCAACTGCACCTACCGAGATTGCATCCAAAATCCTACGAAACTCAACGACTTTTCCATTATTGCGTGTAGCAATTACAAGCTTTTTAGACATGGATAACTACTGCGTGAGTGAGGATTTTTGAAGTATCGCTAACTCTTTGCATCCCGAGAGTGCAAGATCTAATAACTGATCAAGGAGCGCGCGATCAAAAGGCTCACCCTCTGCAGTTCCTTGCACCTCGATGAAGCGTCCATCACCTGCGACCACAACGTTCATATCAGTACCGGCACGAACATCCTCTTCGTAGCAGAGATCTAGCATGGCTATGCCATCGATGATGCCGACACTTACAGCTGCAACTGAATCATTGAGTGGATTTGCATCTGGTTTTATATGCCCCTTGGCTTTGGCCCAGGTGATTGCATCGGCTAATGCAACGTATGCGCCCGTAATCGCTGCAGTTCGTGTTCCACCATCGGCCTGCAAGACATCACAATCAATGACGATAGTATTTTCACCCAACTCTTTTGTATTGACAATTGCACGTAAAGAACGCCCGACAAGACGAGAGATCTCCTGGGTGCGTCCTCCTAACTTCCCTTTGACACTCTCCCGATCAGAGCGAGTGTGGGTTGCTCGTGGCAACATCGCATACTCAGATGTGACCCATCCTGTACCCGTGTCCTTCAGCCACCGTGGAACACCAGGTGTGAAAGAGGCAACGCACAAGACACGAGTCTGACCAAACTCGACAAGGACCGAGCCCTCAGCATGATCCAACCAACCACGCGTAAATTTGATCTCGCGTAACGAGTTAACTTCTCGCCCATCATTGCGTGCCATGTGTTACTCCAATTCACCCAGAACTACTGAGTTTAGAAGGGTTTGCTCAGTCTAAAGATTTTGGTGTTCTACCCGAGTGACTTCGGGGCCTAGAAAACGTCGAGCTAAATTTTCAAAGGCCTTAGCATCGCCAGTTGCTAAGAATGTATGAGTTGGAGGGGTGCTCTGCGCAGCACGAAGTAGATCATTTTCCACGAGCGTACGATACAAATCTTTTGCCGTCTCTTCTGCACTTGATACCAGAGTGACATCTCCACCCATGACATAAGAGATTATGCCTGTTAGTAGCGGATAATGAGTACATCCCAAGACGAGAGTATCGATTTTTGCTTCGATGAATGGGGCGAAATAAGCTCGAGCAATCTGAGTTATCTGCGGACCAGAGGTCTCTCCACGCTCTACATATTCAACAAAAAGAGGGCATGCAATGGATGTAATACTCAACTGAGGAGCGGCGGCAAATGCATCAAGATAAGCAGCCGAATCGATGGTGGCATTAGTTCCAATAACACCAACATGCCCACTACGCGTTGCCGCCACTGCACGACGCGCTGCAGGTTGAATCACCTCAATGACAGGAATTGAGTATCGCTCTCGTGCATCACGTAACATCGCAGCACTTGCAGTATTACATGCGATAACAATCGCTTTGACACCTTGTCCAACTAGGAAATCTAAACTCTCTAGAGCAAACTCTCTTACCTGTGCAAGTGGACGAGGCCCATATGGCCCTCGGGCAGTATCACCAATATATATCGTTGATTCATTTGGAAGTTGATCTAAAATCGAACGGGCAACGGTCAATCCACCTACCCCAGAGTCAAAAATTCCAATGGATGCATTACTCACATCGTTTAGTCTACCCTGCAAGTACTTTACTCAAAGAGCATCATCCATCAGCGCTTGAATCAAACTCTCTTGTAACCACCCCAGCCAGCTGTAGACAGCGTAGACACCACGCAAAGGATCATCGGGTGCCAAAATTTCAAGATCCTCATGTGAATTCGCTTGTACGTTCAGTCTTACACCAAGGGCTAAACGAATATCGTTCATTCCGCCCAGCCAGGCATTTGCACCATCGTGGTCCACTTCCACATAACCATCTGATGAACTCTTCAAATCAATACGCATCGACATCGCATTTGCAGATTTCCTCGCTCGCAATGTCGACTCTGTGTATCTTCGGAACTCAGAGGCATCCACTTGTTCTGCATAAGCATTGGGTAAAAGACGCATTAACACCTCATCATCAGGAGGTGAATCAAAGCTAGTGATACCGATCATCGCTGCAAGTGGATCATCATCATAATTATCTATACGCTCCCCTAATAGTTCAACAATCTGCTCAACTAGATTTATTAGTACTTGCCTCTCGGATGATGAAAAATTCGCAACATAATCATCGCTTCCATGTCGGGTGAAGCCTGATGACTGCTCCTCTGTTTCGGCACTCATAACGCCTGGTCTCCTCTTTGCAGCGTGGCCCAGAGTCCATATTCATGTAAGCGCGCCACATCATGCTCCATCTCTTCACGGCTACCGGTCGAGACGACTGCCTTGCCTTGAGTATGGACCTGCATCATTAGTCCATGTGCCTTTTCTCTCGTAAAACTAAATAACTCCATTAATACATAGGTCACATAAGTCATAAGATTCACAGGATCGTCCCAAACAATCGTCACCCAAGGTTTATCACTACTGAATATCTCTTTGATAGCCTCGTCGATTTTTTCTTCTACAATCTCCTTTGTCTTTTCATCAACTCTCACCATAATCAACGCACCACGATTGAAAACTCAGGAGAGAGGATCGGCTGGGCTCCGTTTGCGATCTGTATCCGCATGGTTACGACCCCCCTCTTTGCCTGTAATGCTGAGATAGTGAATGCGCCTTTGGTATCGCTCACGGCACTGGCGGGCAGACTTTGCCACTTGCCCGCGCTCAAGACTTGGATTGCGACATCGGCCCCTGAAATTCGAGGCAGCACTGTGCCTGTTATCGCAAGCTGCTCTCCACGTTTTACTGACGGCAGATACTCAAGAATAACTTTGGGACGAACCGTCACTATCTCCTGTGAGCTTTGGGACTCTGCGCGCTCCCATGTCCCCTCGGTCGTGAGACGAAAAGCCGCTGAACTCCCCATCGTTACGGGTATTGAGATACTGCCATCGCTGCCAGTTGATGATTGGCCAATCCTGCTCCATGAGTTTTCACTTGAGCGTTTGATTTCAATGTTCACTAACAAACCTGCGACAGGTGATTTGTCTTTGAGTGTGAAACTACCTTTGAGTGTGAAAATATCACCAAAATCTACCTGCATAGCCTGAGTGTTTTCAATGCTCAATGTATTCATGAGAACATCTGGAGCGATAGCCAGTGCAACATTGCGTATTGCACTTATGGCCGTTGGATCTTCTATTCCCAAGGTCCATAAAGCGGCTCCACCCAAGCGGTACTTTGCAACTAAATTCATGCGCTCAGTGAAGCTACGATCGTTTTGATACCAGGCGGTGCGCGAGACAGTGCATGTAGTTGCAGCCCCTTTAGCCGTCAAGCCGTTGAAGCTCTGCACATATGAGTACGTGGCTTCGCTGCTCTTCTCATCAAAAATAGGGAGTACCTGATCTATGGCTGCTTTGGCATTTGCGTAGTTCATTTTGAAGACTGCTGCCTTGGCTCCGACTGTGAGTCCCGGAGGAGCCGACGTAGGACATGTTCCTGTAACTGCCGTGATCCAATCGCGACCATATCCAGGTAATCCAATAAAGACTTTAGAGGCAGGCATGATGCTCACTGCATATTGCAAAGTTTTTTCGGTCCACGCTATTGGTCCGATGGGACCTGGTTTTGCAACTGAGTAGTCATAAGTCATGATCCGTAATCGATCGATACTTGATGCAATCTCAGCCCAGGCATAAACCGTGTATCCCTTCTGTCTTTCAGATGGGTTGAATGCATATGGAGTGGAAACAGAGAGAATTTTTTGCGATGACCGAAGTTGAGCACTGAGTTCTTTGATAAATAGGACCCAGTTCGGGGCAGTCTTTGCCCACGTCGTATTGGAATCCACAAAGGCAAAGCCCTCAAAATCTAGATCGATCCCATCAAAGCCATTCGTGTTGACCAAATCTACGATCGTTTTCACGATTGTTGCACGTATCTCCGGCTTGGCAAGATACCCTGCTAGAACCATCTCATTTGTTCCATCAGTCATAGTTGGAATAATTTTCAGCCCTGTTTTACGCATCAAACAGAGTGTGTCAGCCATCGGCCATGAAGGATTACCTGTCACATAATCATTACGAATCAATGTTGGAGATTTGAGTGTGTACCAAAACGGCATTACCTCTTTCATTAAATCTTTGTTTGTATACAGATAAGAATTATTCAAAGTGGCAATATCCTCAGCTGCGTACTCATTTGTTTCACATGTCACAGGAGCACCAGAGATCGTTGCGACGCTAGTTGGAAGCTTCTTGATGAATGGTAAAACCGTCTTTACTGAGTAATAAGGGATCCACCCTGTGAGAATTGTGCGGGGTTGCTTTTCAAGACCATTGGCTGAGAGAGAGGCAGAGAGTGCTACACAGATGAAAGTGAGAGTTGCGACTCGTGATACACGCAACATAACTATGTATCTTCAGGTTTATTTGTCAGACCTTCATGAATCTCTTTACACCGCGGACAGATCGGATACTTCTCTGGATCACGAGATGGGATCCATTTCTTGCCACATAAGGCCCGCACTGACTTGCCAGTAACGGCGGACTCGACGATCTTCTCTTTTTTTACATAGTGCGCGAATCGATCATGGCCACCGTCATCGTCCTTGAGGATAGGCCTCGTTAAGAGATCGGTATCTGTATCCATCTCTCCTACGCTCTTTCTGAAAATTCCCATGAGGTGGACAAGAATACCTTCAGCGCCGGTGAAACTACGGGTAGAATCCGCGAATGAAGGACTTACTCCGCAGCCAAGATCTCTCTCGCGCAGACATCGAGTTACTACTCGATACTGCCACTGATTTCGCCGCCAATCCCCTGAGATCTAATACAGCCCTAGCCCACAAAAGTGTTGCGATTTATATGACAAAACCATCTACGCGCACTCGCTTATCAGCAGAGACTGCAGTAGCTCATCTTGGCGGAACGCCGATTTTTATCCGTGGTGATGAATTACAGTTAGGGCGCGGTGAGAGTATCGCCGATACGGCTCGAATCATCAGTGGCTACTGCAGTGCATTAATTATTCGTACATTTGCACAGTCCGATGTTGATGAACTTGGTGCCAATGCATCGATCCCAGTAATTAACGCTCTTACCGATGATGATCATCCCACTCAATTATTAGCAGACTGGCTTACAATTCGTGAAAACTTTGGAAAAGATATCAGTGGCCGTAAATTTGTTTATTTAGGTGATGGAAATAATATGTCACATGCCTGGCTCATTATGGGAGCAATCATGGGGGCACATGTCGTCACTGCAACACCAAGTGGTGCGTGGGCTCCTGACTTACAAATCATTGAGATGGCTCAAAAGATTGCGAAGCAAAGTGGTGGCAAAGTTGAAGTACTCCACGATCCAGAGGCTGCGGTAAAAGATGCAAGTGTCTTATATACCGATGTTTGGATGTCTATGGGTGACTCTGAAGATCTGCGAGAGAGAAAAATAGTGGCTCTATCGCCCTTTGCGGTCACAGGAAAATTAATGTCACTCACCCAAAAAGATTCAGTGTTCATGCACTGTTTACCGGCGCATCGTGGTGAGGAAGTCGAGGCCTCGGTGATTGATGGCGCAAATTCCATTATTTGGCGACAGGCATATCACCGCCGAACAACCATTCAAGCACTGCTCTATCACCTTGTTCGAGGTGACCTGAAAGGCTCGAACCAGTAGTATTCGGCGCATGTTTATCGCCGTACCCAGAGAGATACGTGAGGGTGAAAAGCGCGTAGCGCTAGTTCCTGACATCATAAATAAACTCACCCGACTGGGCTTTGACGTTGTCATCGAATCTGGTGCTGGAGTCAGCGCCCAGGCAAATGACACCGACTATGTGAGTGCGGGTGCAAAAATATCTCAAGGCGAGGTCCTCAGTACCGCCGATGTCGTGCTCTCCGTACAGCCTCTCACCCCAGCCCAGATGAGTAAATTAAAGAATGGTGCTGTGACGATAAGTTTTCTCTCACCTGTCAATGCAGTCGATTCGATCGATGCCGCAGCAAGTGCTGGAGTTACTGCATTTTCACTCGAGTTGGTCCCACGAATTTCGCGTGCACAATCAATGGATGCCCTGACTTCACAGGCACTATGCGCTGGTTATCGCGCGGCATTAGTCGGTGCAGAACTCTCTCCACGATTCTTCCCGATGCTGATGACCGCTGCCGGTACGGTCACGCCAGCTCAGGTATTAGTTCTCGGTGCAGGTGTCGCAGGTTTACAAGCAATGGCAACGGCCCGTCGATTAGGAGCAGTGGTATCTGCATACGATGTGCGTCCTGCATCTGCCGATGAGGTCCGTTCTATGGGTGCAACATTTATCGAACTTGAACTCGAAGCACTAGAAGGTGCTGGGGGTTATGCACGTGAGATGAGTGAGGATCGTGCCGCCAAGCAACAGGCACTTCTGACTCCACACATTGCGAAATCACATGTTGTCATCACAACTGCAGCGGTTCCAGGTCGTCAAGCACCTCGCTTGATGACCTCGGCCATGGTCGATTCAATGGCGTCGGGCACAATCATCATTGACTTGGCTGCAGAAACAGGTGGAAACGTTGAGGGTTCAAAGCCTGGAGAGATCGTTACCTCACCCAAAGGTGTGCGAATCTGGGGTGGAAAAGATGTAACAAGTCAGATCCCATTCCATGCATCATTCTTATACTCGCGCAACGTCGTGAACTTACTTACTCTCATGACCGTAGCGGCTAAGGACGGTTCCACAGTGGCATTGAATATCGACTTCAAAGATGAAATCATCGATGGAGCCGCTCTTACTCATGGCGGATCCCGCAGAGATGCTGGAGGTAAGTAAATGGAGCCGATGGCAATCCTTTCGATATTCATCCTGGCGGTATTCGTAGGCTTCGAGGTCGTATCTAAAGTCTCGTCAACGCTGCACACGCCACTGATGTCAGGTGCCAATGCGATTCACGGCGTGATCCTCGTCGGTGCGATCATCGTGGCCGATCACAGTCGAACTAATCTCGAACTTGGTCTCTCGGTTGCTGCAATCATCCTGGCCACTATCAATATGGTTGGTGGATTTGTTGTTACCGATCGAATGCTTGAGATGTTCAAGGGGAAAAAGAAGTGAGCCGCACCGTTTATGACCTGATTGGCTTGGCGGCGGGTATCGCCTTCATCCTGGCTCTGAAAGGTCTCTCTCATCCAAAGACCGCCCGACGCGGGAATTTGATCGGCGCATTTGGTGCAACTCTTGCAACGCTCGTAGTCTTCTTTTACGTCTCTCCCGAGTCCTCTCTACCGCTCAATAATCTTGGTTGGATTCTCGGTGCAATCGCCGTTGGCTTGGCCATCGGCGTCCCTGCGGCGCGAAAAGTACAGATGACACAAATGCCACAGCTGGTCGCCTTATTCAACGGTGTGGGAGGTGGCGCTGCCGCCCTGGTTGCAATCGTTGAGTATCTCTCTCTGGGAACGAAGGCAAGTACAGCGGTAGTTATCTTTACCGTCTTTACAGTCATCGTTGGCTGCGTCTCATTTAGCGGTTCGATCGTCACATTCTTGAAGTTACAAGAGCTCATGACGACTCGCCCTGTGATCTTTCCAGCGGGTCGATTCATCATCGCTGCAACCTTAATCGCAGTCATCGGTGTTGGTGGTTGGGTCGTCGCCGCACTAGGAACAACCCCACTGTTAGTCCTTGCTGGACTATCACTCCTGTTTGGTGTGCTCTTCGTACTTCCAGTTGGTGGAGCCGATGTTCCGATTGTGATCTCACTCCTTAATGCTTTTACAGGTCTGACCGTTGCGGCAAGTGGTTATGTTTTAGACTCTGTGCTTTTGATCATTGCAGGAACACTCGTTGGAGCATCGGGCACTATCTTGACCCGTTTGATGGCCGAGGCGATGGGACGCTCATTATTTGGAACATTATTCGGTGCATTCACTGCCAAGCCTCAAGAATCAAGTGGGGCTAGTGAAGAGCGACCAGTCCGATCTGGGTCATCCGATGATGTCGCAATCCTGCTCAACTATGCACGCCGCGTCGTGATCGTTCCTGGCTTTGGATTAGCAGTTGCCCAAGCCCAGCACACGGTGCGCGAGCTGGCAGATCTGATGATCTCCAAAGGAATCGAAGTTGCATATGGGATTCACCCAGTTGCAGGCCGTATGCCTGGACATATGAACGTCTTGCTCGCTGAGGCGAATGTTCCCTATGACCAATTAGAGGAGATGGATGAGATTAATCCAACCTTTAGCCAGACCGATGTTGCAATCGTCATTGGAGCAAACGATGTGGTCAATCCAGCGGCAGAGACGGTTCCAGGATGTCCGATTTATGGAATGCCAATCTTGAAGGTCTCAAATGCCACGAATGTCATCTTCCTGAAGCGTTCGATGCGACCAGGCTTTGCTGGCATCGAGAACGAACTTCTCTATGATCCAAAGACCATGCTTCTATTTGGAGATGCAAAGGCCTCACTCACCAAAGTTGTCTCTGCATTGAAGGCTCTATAACTCTCTGATTGGTTAATTAATCGATGTGTAATATCATTAACCTCTTCGAAGGAGTTTTCATATGCCCGCAGTAAGCGTCGCCGATATAACTATTTTGCCTCGTGTGAGTGAGATTATTGGTGCGCGTGCACGCAGTATCAAGAGCATCACAACCGCACCGCAGGGGTATGAGGGTGAGGGCTTCCCAGTCCGGCGCACATTTGCCGGGATAGATATGAGCGAGCTCGATCCATTCATCATGATGGATCAGATGGGTGAGGTCGAATACGCACCGGGAGAGCCAAAGGGAACTCCTTGGCATCCACACCGTGGATTTGAGACGGTGACGTACATTATCGATGGAATCTTTGATCACAGAGATAACAATGGTGGTGGTGGAACTATCTCCAATGGCGATACACAATGGATGACTGCTGGGGCTGGAATTTTGCACATTGAAACTCCCCCAGAGCATTTAGTGATGTCAGGTGGGTTATTCCATGGCTTTCAACTCTGGGTCAATCTGCCAGCGGAGAAAAAGTGGTCGGCACCTGCCTACCAAGATGTGCGCGCTAAGGATGTGGCTCTTCTCTCATCGGCCGATGGTGGTGCCTTAATTCGTGTTATCGCTGGTGAAGTTGATGGACACTCTGGTCCTGGCACCACACAGACTCCGATTACATTAATTCATGCAACGGTTGCCGCTGGCGCCGAGCTGCGCCTTCCCTGGCGCAGGGATTACAACGCACTGGTTTATGTTGCAGCCGGCTTTGGTCTTGTTGGTGATGAGTCTCGTCCCGTGCACACGGGTCAAACGAGCGTCTTTGGGGATGGCGACACGATCGTCATACGTGCCGCTGATTCACAGGAGAGCCGATCTCCTGCCCTTGAGTTGTTCATCCTAGGTGGGGCGGCGATCAAGGAGCCTGTTGCATGGATGGGGCCTTTCGTGATGAATACAAAGAGTGAGGTCATGCAGGCATTCGAGGATTTCCAAAAGGGAGTTCTCGGAACGATTCCAGCAATCTACAAAGATGATGCAACGGGTAAAAAAGATGTACTGGGCGTTCACGGTACGCCAACTCAGATGCAAGAGGGCTAACGATATTCCTTGGCTTTGACTCAATAATCAATGTCATACTTTCGCAATGATCTGGTGGCCGACCCACACGCCAACGCTCTCTCACGGGTTAATCACACTACGCCCATTAGTAGAGAGTGATATCACCAATATTTATTCGAGTTGCCAAGATCCTCTCATTCCAAAGTTCACTCGAGTCCCTCGGGATTACACAATGGCTCATGCAGAGTTCTTTGTTCGAGAAAAAACGCCGAAATCTATCGCCGAAAAGACGGAGTTGGCCTTTGCGATTGATTACGGAAATGGAAACGACACAGAGTTTGCTGGAGTGATCTCTTTTCACAGTATGGATCTCCCCGATCTCGTTGCAGAGCTCGGCTACTGGGTCAGTGCAGATGTTCGGGGCAAGGGTGTGGGCACCATGGCTGCACGCGTGCTGACCAACTTTGGTTTTGAGTCAATGGGCTTTGAGCGTATCGAGGCGCTCGTGGATGTAGAAAATTCGCTGTCAACGAGGCTTCTAGTATCGGCTGGGTATACCCTTGAAGGAATCTTGCGCAAGAAATCGCGCAGATACGATGGATCACAGATCGACATGGCTATGTACTCAGCATTACGAGAAGAGTGGAAGGGGTTGTGATGGAGGGTCTGGCTTATCTCGTCACAATTTTACTTATGATTGTAATTCTTGGCGGCCCAGTTGCAATCTTATTAACAAAGATTCGAACAGAAAATATAGTTCTAACAGTTCTCCGAAGATTGCTTCATGGCCTCGTTATTACTCTCTCAATCTTTATCAACGCTACGGTTTTGTGGAAACCAAACCGAACCTTTGCTCTTTATGCAATCAGTATTTTTGGAATTTCTATGGCCTATATCGCACTGCGCCGCGAATACTTTCCAGATGTGCGCATCATTGCTCCCATACTTGCCAAATTCGGAGTCAAATTATGGAAAAAACAAAAACGAAGTGGCAATGAACGAGGTAGTTCGCACTTCGGTCCAGTTGTGAAATGGCGTCGCGGCGGACACTCTGGCGGAAACGATGGACATGGCCCCGAAGGCCAGCATTAAATAGATTTGAGAAACTGCGTAGTGGAGGTTTTGCGCTAAAGCGCTCAACCACCGCTCCTCGCTCGGCTATGAGAAAGTGCGAGCACTTTCTCATGCCTTGCTCGTCGTGGAGGTGCCGGGAATCGAACCCGGGTCCTCTAGCACTGCTTCAAAGTTTCTACGGGCGTAGTGCAATTAACGCTTTCTCAGTCCAAACTCTCACATGCACAAGTAGTTTGCGGACTCAGTTACAGATTTATGTCCCCATTAACCTCCGTAACACGGTTAGGGGTAAGTCCTCTAGCGACGTTAGATCCGAAGGCGAGAACAAACTTCGGGTAACGGATAACAGAGCTAGCTTAGGCAGCTAGTTGATAATCAGCGGCAGTTTTACTTGCGCTTATAGTTTGCCATGTTTTTGTGGTTAACGAGATCATCACGGCTTCCTCGGCCCGCTTGCCTTGAAGTAACGACTAAAGTCGAGACCGTTCACCCCCAAGAGTTAAGCGAAATACTTTTCTATATTTAGTTGTTTGAAAGGATTATTTTACAGGCAATCTTTAAATACTGTTAATTGCGCTACTAATCGTAATCAACATCTGATTTTTTGCGCTTACCCGTAGCAGTACTTTTGCCAGATTTACGCCGTGATAACTCTCGATTAACCTCACGGGTCATCTGTTGCTCCATCAAAGTATTTCGCTTGTCATGAGCTTTCTTTCCTTTAGCAACTGCAATCTCAACCTTCACTTTGCCATCTTTAAAGTAAAGTGAAAGGGGAACCAAGGTCAAGCCACCTTGTTTAATTACACCTGAAATTTGGGCAATCTCGCGTTTATGAAGAAGTAATTTACGATCGCGCCTTGGTGGATGATTTGTCCAAGAACCTTGGTTGTACTCCGGAATATGTACTCCACTTACCCAAATCTCACCATCCTTAGCCATGGCATAACCATCAGTTAGTGATGCTCTGCCTGCTCGCAGGGATTTAACCTCCGTGCCGGTTAAGACCAAACCGCACTCATAAACCTCTTCGATAAAGTAATCATGGCGAGCACTTTTATTTTGGGCAATTACTTTTCTGCCTAACTCCTTGACCATAAGTAACCCCCCAATTCTTAATTAAGCGCTGGTGTTACACCTTTAAGTATTTACGCAGGGTCAAAACTGAGGCAATCGATGAAACAAATAATCCAGTAAAGAGCAACCAAGCAGATGTCACCCAGAGATCACGCCAAGTGAAGTAATTAGTGAAGGTTAAAAGTGGTGCCACCTTGGTATCAACAATTACTTTAAAGCCAGCTAAAAATCCAGTAGAGACTAACCAACCTAAGAGGGCTGAAAATACTCCCTCTAATAAAAATGGCAGCTGAATAGAAAAACTAGAGGCACCTACCAGTTTCATCACTCCAGTCTCCCTTCTGCGGTTAAATGCAGCTAAGCGCAAGGTGTT
>JABMMN010000036.1 GCA_013205535.1 Candidatus Planktophila sp. | reverse complement strand
GTCGGCATCAACAGGTAAAGGTCGCGTAGCTCGTGTTATTGGACCGGTCGTGGATATTGAGTTTCCAGCCGATTCAATGCCATCGATCTTTAACGCGCTGCACGTCGAGGTAAACATGTCAGGTACGACGCGTACTTTGACGATGGAGGTCGCCCAACACATCGGTGACAACCTCGTACGCGCAATCTCCATGCAGCCAACCGATGGAATGGTGCGTGGTGCAGAGGTCTCGGATACGGGCTCTGCCATCTCAGTGCCAGTCGGTGATGTGACAAAGGGACACGTCTTTAATACCTTGGGCGAGTCAATGGATGTCCCAACATCCTCACTCGATATCAAAGAGCGTTGGCCAATCCACAGAAATGCACCGGCATTCGATCAGTTAGAGTCCAAGACCGAGATGTTCGAGACTGGTATCAAGGTCATCGATCTACTCACACCATATGTAAAGGGCGGAAAAATCGGCTTGTTCGGTGGTGCCGGTGTTGGTAAGACAGTTTTAATTCAAGAGATGATTTATCGGGTTGCTGAGAACTTTGGTGGAGTATCGGTATTTGCCGGAGTGGGAGAGCGAACACGTGAGGGTAATGACTTATTCCTAGAGATGACTGAGACAGGTGTCATCAACAAGACCGCTTTGGTCTTCGGTCAGATGGATGAACCACCTGGCACGCGTCTTCGCGTCGCCTTATCGGCGCTGACAATGGCCGAATACTTCCGAGATGTTCAAAAGCAGGACGTCCTTCTCTTCATCGATAACATCTTCCGCTTCACTCAAGCTGGCTCAGAAGTCTCGACACTGCTTGGTCGTATGCCATCTGCCGTGGGCTATCAACCCACGCTGGCCGATGAGATGGGCCAGTTACAAGAGAGAATCACATCTACACGTGGTCACTCAATCACATCGATGCAGGCGATCTACGTCCCTGCCGATGACATCACAGATCCAGCACCACACACCACCTTTGCGCACTTAGATGCAACCACGGTGTTATCTCGTCCAATCTCAGAGCTTGGAATCTATCCCGCTGTAGATCCACTTGACTCGACATCGCGTATCTTGGATCCACGCTATATCGGTGAGCATCACTTCCGTGTTGCCAACCGGATCAAGCAGATCCTGCAGCGCTATAAAGATCTTCAAGACATCATCGCGATCCTGGGTATTGATGAACTATCTGAGGATGACCGTGTCCTTGTGGGACGTGCACGTCGTATACAACGCTTCCTGTCACAGAACACTTTCGTAGCCAAGGTCTTCACTGGTCTTGATGGCTCTTTCGTTCCACTCGTTGACACGATCGCCGCCTTTGAGGCACTTGCCGATGGGAAGTACGATCACGTTCCAGAGCAGGCCTTCTTCATGTGCGGTGGGCTAGATGATGTTGAGCGCAGAGCGGCCGAACTCGCCGCGAGCATTGGAAAGTAAGGGGATATGAGTCTTAAAGTCGAACTCGTATCTCCGACAGAGCGCGTCTGGTCGGGAGAGGCATCCTTTGTCTCTGCCCGAACCGTTGAGGGTGATCTCGGAGTCTTAAGCGATCACTCACCGCTCTTTGGAGTCCTTGTCGATGGCGCAGTCAGCATAAAAGGAGTGGATGGAACCATCACTAATTTTAATGTCAGCGGGGGCTTTCTATCGGTGGCAAATAATCGTGTCTCGATTCTTACAGAGAGCGTTGGTAAGTAATCTACTTGAGGTGGTGTTCGGTTTCGATGAGTCGGACCGTCTTAGATTGGCCGCGCATCACGATTGACTGGCTCACTGCGCCAAAGCTTGTATAGCGAATTCCTTTTATCAACTCGCCATCGGTAATTCCAGTGGCAGCCAAGAAGACATCCTCTGAGTTCACCAGATCCTTGGTGTGCAAGACGGGTCCAGATGGCCTTCCATCGATGTGTAGTTGGCCCTGAATCGAGCCACCCAGACAGATCATCGCTGCGGCGGTGATGACACCCTCTGGGGTGCCTCCAATACCCATAAGAAGATCGATTCCTGTGTTCGAACGGGCTGTTTCAATCGCAGCTGCCACATCCCCATCTTGAATCAAACGAATACGAGCTCCGGCTGCACGTATCTCACTGATAAGCCGTTCGTGACGAGGCCGATTGAGAACAATCACAGTCACATCACCAAGCGCCAGATTTTTAGCCTTCGCAACTGCTGCAATATTCTGGGCCGTTGTGGCATTGATATCGATGACATGGGCCGCCTCTGGACCGGTGACTATCTTGTTCATATAGAAAGAGGTCTTTGGATCAAACATCGTGCCGCGTGGTGAGAGAGCGATTACAGATATTGCTCCATTCATTCCATTTGCAGTAAGTGATGTTCCATCGATGGGATCTACAGCCACATCGCAGGATGGACCTTGTTGATTTCCAACGTGCTCACCGTTATGCAACATAGGAGCATCATCTTTTTCACCTTCACCAATGACAACGACACCTGCCATATCAACGGTATTAATCATCTCTCTCATCGCCTCAACTGCTGCTTTATCTGCCAAGTTCTTCTCACCTCGCCCGACCCATGGAGCAGCGGCGATCGCAGCGGTTTCGGTCACACGGATGAGCTCAAGGGCTAAGTTACGATCTGGAATCGGTGACATTATTCGCGCCTAACTTTCGCTCCTAGAGAGGTTAACTGCTCGGCAAAGTTTGGATATCCACGATCAATGTGAAAAGCGGCATCAATCGTTGTCTCTCCATCACTGACAAGTGCTGCTAATACTAAGCCTGCACCGGCTCGAATATCGGTCGCCTCTACTGGGGCACTGGAGAGTTCAGGGACTCCATCAATGGAGGCGTGGTGGCCATCAACTGATATCTGTGCGCCAAGACGGATGAGTTCGTTGACGAACATGAAGCGGGATTCAAAGACGTTCTCAGTGACAAGGGAGTGCCCATCAGCGATCGAGTTAAGGGCGATCACCATCGGCAGTAAATCTGTGGGAAAACCTGGATATGGAAGGGTTGCGACATCTATAGCCTGAGGTCTTGAATCCATTCGGACCCGAATTCCATCGGCCATGGTTGTAATAATTGCTCCCGCACTTGCTAGTTTCTCAAGGGGAAGTTCCAGGTCGCCTGCGCGTGCCCCATGGATTGTGATGTCACCTTTGGTCATTGCAGCGGCAAAGGCCCAGGTTCCGGTAATAATGCGATCAGGGATTGTGGCGTGCGTGGTTGGACTAAGTTTTTCAACACCGGTAATAGTGATTAATGGAGTTCCAAGGCCCTTTATCTGTGCGCCCATTGAGATGAGAAAATCCCCGAGATCAACTACATCGGGCTCACGTGCAGCGTTATCAATCGTTGTGACACCTTTAGCTAGGACGGCAGCGGTCATAATATTCTCAGTCGCACCTACACTTGGAAAATCTAGTACGACTATGGCCCCGGTCAGTCCATCATCTGCATGTGCAATGACATAGCCATGTTCAATGTGCGCCTTTGCTCCTAATGACTCTAATCCTTTGATATGAAAATCTAATCCTCGAGAGCCGATTGCATCTCCACCCGGAAGGGCTACCTCAGCCTTACCAATACGCGCAACCAGTGGGCCCAATACATTGATGGATGCTCGCATCTTTCGAACTAGATCGTAATCTGCACGGTATCCTGGGAGTGCTGGTACATCTATTGTCACACTGTCCTTTGAGTGAATAACAGTGCAGCCCAGACGGGTCAGTAAGTCCGACATGATCTCGACATCAGCGATCTCTGGGACGTTCGTGATGGTCGTCTTACCTGTGGCCAAAAGAGATGCGGCCATGAGTTTGAGTACCGAGTTTTTGGCTCCTGTAACAGTGACCTCTCCACGCAGATTCACACCACCGCTGACACGAAAGCGATCCAGAGATGCCATGAGTGCAGTCTACTTATAGGCTACAGGCATGGTTAATTTAACGCGGATTTATACCAAGACCGGTGATGATGGCACGACATCTCTCGGAGACATGAGCCGGACCTCCAAGAATGATCCACGCCTAGAGGCATATGCCACTGTTGATGAGGCCAATTCATCGATAGGTGTCGTGCTTTCAACCGATGAAATCTCCACAGATGTTCGTGCACTGTTAGTACGAATCCAAAATGATTTATTTGATGTGGGTGCAGATTTGTGCACCCCTGTGGTGGATGCACCAGCCTTTGAGCCTCTGCGAGTCCTTGAGTCTCAGATCCTCTATCTAGAGGAACAGATCGACAAGTACAACGCAGAGCTTGAATCTTTACGCTCCTTCGTTCTGCCATCTGGCACTCCTGCCGCCGCACATTTACATGTCGCTCGAACTGTGGTGCGCCGTGCAGAGCGATGCACGTGGGCTGCAATTCACGCCTTTGGTGGTGGAGTCAACCAAGTAACAGCAAAGTATTTGAATCGCTGTTCGGATCTACTCTTCGTTTTAGCACGCCATGCCAATAAAGAGATTGGGGATCAGTTATGGGTCCCAGGAGCAAACCGCTAGTTATTTACCACAGTGTAAGTTGAAGAGGGCACATTATCTCCAGATGGGTTGTGGTGACATTTTATTGAGATGCCCCTGACAACATGTTTGAGCGTGAGTAGCTCTTGGCTGATGAGTAAAATTGTAATTATCTGCTTGGGCTTTGTTGCATTGGCTAGAACTTGAATAGTGCCAAAAGTACGTTGTGTTGAATCATCGGGCGAGGTTTGACCTACAAGTTTTGCATTGACTTCCCACCATGTGCAGCCGTTAAAGGATGCAACCTGCACAGCTCCACATGAATATTTTTCACAAATCCGTACTCCATCAACAAGTTGGGCTAATTGACTAGTCAATTTCTTGTTATTTGAGGCGTTACTAATGAGCTCTTTTGCACTCGGAATCTTGGCAAAGACTTCACCATTTGATTTAAATCCGACTGGTGGCCATTTTGGTGAAGGAGAAGGTGTGAGAGTGTTTTTCTTTCGTGGCTTCTTTTTCACCACGGCTTTCTTAGTGGGCGTTGCCTTGGCTGTGGGCGTTGCCTTGGCTGTGGGCGTTGCCTTGGCTGTGGGCGTTGCCTTGGCTGTGGGCGTTGCCTTGGCTGTGGGCGTTGCCTTGGCTGTGGGCTTAGGAGAGTTTGTTGCGCCATGGGCTACGGGTGTTATCAAAACCAGGGCCACCATGAGGGCCATTACCCGTCTAATCACGATCCCACTTAAATTTTCTCACTGAGAAATAAATACCAACTAAGAGCCATACCACCAAGATGATAAAAGTCTTTTCGCTCTCCCAGGATTGCGCTACCTCTTGTTCTGCAAATGAATCAGGTAGAAAGACCGAACGGATGCCTTGAGTCAGCCATTTGAGTGGGAAGATCGCGGCAAGCTGTTGCATCCAAAAGGGTAGCTGTGTGAAGACCAGAAAGACCCCGCTAAAGAATTGCAAGATGATCACAATTGGAGATACGACGGCAGATGCACCACGGCCACTCTTTGGGACGATGGAAAAAGCGATTCCAAGTGCCGTCGAGCATGCACTTCCTATGAGGACCAGCCAGGCAAAGGTAATCCACTTACTTGGCTCGGTAGGAATCTGCACTCCAAAGAAGAGAAAACCAAATCCAAGTAGCATGAAAATCTGTATCACTGTGCTGACTGAGACCAGAATCGCCTTACCGATGAAATAACTGGAGGCAGGCATTGGTGTACCACGAAGTCGCTTGAGTGCGCCAAATTCTCGCTCAAGTGGAATCGTTATCGCCAGTGCCTGAAAGCCAGTATTTACAAGACCCGAGGCGATCATTCCGGCGACAAAGTACTGTGAAAAAGTTACTCCCGGTGCGATGGTGTCTTTGAAGACCGATCCAAAGATTATGAGCAAGATGACTGGAAATAAGAGTGTGAAGACAACAGATTCGCGTTGTCGCGCAAATTGGCGCATCTCAAGGCCACCGCGGCGTATACCGAGGGAGATTGCCTTTGGCAGTTTATTCATGCTCTGCCCCGATCATTTTCAGATAAATATCTTCAAGAGAGGGGCGGATTACGGTCAGCTCAGGGATCTCACCGTTGAACTGGGAGTTAAGTCGGTTGATGACTGCGGTGGGATTCGCCGTCGCCTCTGATTTGATCTCATCCCCATCTCGCCAACTCACAACTGCCTTCGCACTGGCGCGACCACCGAGATCTGTGGGAGTAGATATCTCCACTATCTGCCCATTATTAATCACACCCACCCGATCGGCTAGAGCCTCGGCCTCATCTAGATAGTGCGTTGTCAGAAGGATCGTCGTCCCGCTCTGACGCAGTTGCCGAATCAGACTCCAAAAGCTGCGCCGTGCTTGGGGATCAAAGCCAGTTGTGGGTTCATCAAGAAATAGAAGTTCAGGATTTCCAATGATGCCTAGGGCGACATCTAAGCGCCTTCGCTGACCTCCCGATAGTTTTCGGATGAGGGAGTTGGCCTTCTCATCTAAGCCAACAGAGTTGATGACCTCATCGACCCCGCGAGGATTGGAGTAATAACCGTGAAAGTGTTTGATCGTTTCAATCACCGTCAAATCACCTGCATCCGAGGTCGATTGGAGAACAATGCCGATGCGATTGCGCCATTGACGTGAGGCTAGGCCACCACCACTGGGGTCAAAGCCAAGCACTGCAACTTTGCCGCTATCACGGGTGCGAAAGCCCTCGAGGATCTCTACCGTCGTGGTCTTGCCGGCGCCATTGGGACCAAGCAGGGCAAAGATCTCCCCGCTAGCAATCGCTAGATCTATGCCACGAACGGCCTCGAGTTGGCCATAGCTCTTTTTCAAGCCGGTGACATCGATAGCGTTCATAGGGCGATACTACTATGCGAAAATAACGCCATGAGTCCGCGTAAAAACTACCCAAAGAACAAGCGGCCAAAAACGCAAGATCGGGAGATCACTTCATCAAATCAAAGATTCGAAGAGCATGTTGAGGGAGTGTATACAGTTCGTAATCTAACGGGATCGGGGGCGACCAAACCATATCGCTGTCCAGGTTGTGATCACATGATTCCACTTGCAACGCCTCATATTGTCGCTTGGCTTGAAGATGATGAAGAGGGGCGCAGACATTGGCACAGTACTTGTTGGGCCAAGAAAGATAAGCGTCGACCTAATACCGAGCGAACACGTAATGCTCCAAAGTACTAAGGAGCGTTTTAACCCAATCTACCTTTGAGAATTCTCGTCAATTTAATAACCAGTCGGTCATCTTGTGGGCGGCGCTTAAAGCTCAGGAAATGAAGTGGTAGATAAAAGCGGCTACGCACGACGGTGCGCGCAAAGGTATATTCCAAAAGCCCCTCAGGGCCATGAACTCGACCAGATCCACTATCTTTCACGCCGCCAAATGGGACAGAGGGAATTGCGGCAAATGCAAAGGTCGAGTTAATAGCGACCATTCCACAGTGCAACTGTGATGCAATCTTCTTTCCCTTTCGTTTGGACCAGACATTTGCGCCAAGTCCATACGCAGATGCATTTGATAGCCGAATCGCCTCGCTCATTGTTGCGACACGGTTGATGATGATCACTGGGCCGAAGGTCTCACTTTGCATCGCAATCGAATCCTCTGGAACATCGATAAGAATTACTGGTTGCACAAAGGGTGCCTTCACCGATTGGGGACCACCAAAGACAGACGTGCCTCCATCTGCGATCGCCGCTTTGATATGGGATTGAATGACCTTGAGCTGCGAGGGCATTGTCGCCGGTCCATAGTTGGCATCACCTGGTGCTCCAGCATGAATTTCCCCAGCTAGCTCTACAGCTCTGGAGATGAACTCATCGGCCACACTCTCATCGATATAGACGCGCTCTGCGCCGATACATGATTGACCAGCATTGGCCATAGCCGACCACATGGTCGCATCAACTGCACGCCTAATATCTGCATCAGAGGCGACGATGACAGGATCTTTTCCACCACATTCGAGCACGACTGGGACCATCACTTCGGCACATTGGGCCGCAACTAACTTTGCAGTGCGAGTAGAGCCAGTGAAGGAGAGCTTATTGATACCACTAAGACATAGTGACGTACCTGTTTGTGCCAAACCTGTAATCGTCGTGAAGATATCGGCAAATGGTGCAACTTCATTGAAGGTATCTTCAAGCCACACACCCACGCCAGGTGTGTACTCACTAGGCTTAAAGACGACAGTATTTCCAGCGGCTAAGGCATATGAGATCGAACCAACCGGTGTGTACAAGGGATAGTTCCATGGTCCGATGACACCAATGACACCCATTGGTGAGCGCTCGACGGTGGCCGACATATTCGCCATTAGCAATCCTGGGCGGCGAAATGATGTGCGCAGAATCGATTCGGCATGGCGGGCGGCCCAACTGATTTGATTGACGGCGATACTGACCTCGAGCCTTGCATCACTCAGTGGCTTTCCAGTTTCGCGAGAGATCAGTTGGGCAATCTGCTCTATACGGTTGATGATGAGAGAGCTCCACGCAAGCAGGACTCTTTTTCGCTCACCAAAACCAAGCCCATTCCACTGCGCAAATGCGAGGCGGGCGTGTGCAACCACATCATCGACTTCATTCTTACTCATGATTGGGTAGGTTCCGATTACCTCATCACTTACTGGGTTATGAGAGTTGAAAGAGGGTCTTCGCTTTATTGCCATGGCCAGAAGCGTAGTCGTGTGTCGATATAATTTGAAGTATGGTCGAGTTAATTAGGGCTGGGACAGTCCTTCCAGCGTTACGTACACCCTTTGTCGTTCGAACTAGTGATGGCAAAGATCTCGTTGGAGAAATCGCAGCACCAATCGACCAAAGCCGTGGTGCGATCCTATGTCTGCATCCCTTACCAACGGCCGGCGGAATGATGGACAGTCATATATTGAAGAAGGCGGCCAATAGATTACCGGCAATGGCTGCGATGACTGTCGTGCGATTTAACACACGGGGCACTACAAGTGAGGCCGGAACTAGCACTGGTGAGTTCGATAATGGAGTCGCTGAGGGGATAGATGTCCAGGCGATGCTTGCATACTGTTTTGACATATTGATGTTAAAAAATCTCTGGGTAGTTGGTTGGTCTTTTGGCACCGATTTAGCGCTGCAGCACGCGAAGGATCCCCGACATGAGGGTTTAATTTTACTAAGCCCACCACTTCGTACAACGACGGATGAACAATTACGATACTGGAATACCGATGAGCGCCCTATCATCGCCCTTGTTCCGCAGCTCGATGACTATCTACAACCAGAGCAGGCACGAGCACGCTTCTCAATCCTTCCAAAGCTAAGGATTGTGGCTGCTACAGGTGCCAAGCATCTGTGGATCGGGGAGCCATCGGTTCATATGGTCCTATCTACCATCAACCAGATAGTGACTGGTGATAGTCAGGAATTACCACAGGAGTTTTAAGAGGTTTTTGCCCGAGGTATTACTACTTCATCTAAAATCAAAATAATCGCTGCCGCTACTGGTACTGCCAATAAACCACCAACTAGACCAAGTAAAGATGAGCCAATGAGAGCTGCGATGATTGTGACCACTCCAGGTACAGACATGGTTTTTTTCATGATGCGGGGTGTCACAACGTAGTTTTCAATCTGCACATAAACGATATAGGCGACAAGAGCAATCACTCCTATCGGTACTGATTGCGTCAGAGCGATTATCGTCACGATTGAGCTACCGATAAAGTGTCCAATTAATGGAATGAGTCCACAGACAAAGATGATCATGGCAATTGCAAATGGTGATGGAAGACCAAGAACTAATGAGAGAAGAAGAACGAAGATTGATGCCATCACTGCGATTACGATCTGACTTCCGACGAAAGAGCCCACACGGGCGATGATCGCCTGCGTAAGTCTGCCAACACGCTCCCTGCGACTAGCTGGTACAAGTGACAACCCCAAATTCACAGCCTGTGGAAGTGAGGTGATGAAGTAGAGAGTGAGCACTAGAACGGTTAGGAAGGAGAAAAAGCCTGAGAGGATTGATTTTCCAACTCCAAGTACTCCACCAAATGTTGATATCAAGAGTGTGCCATTTGAGGTCACAGACTTTAATTTGCTCTGTAATGTGTCGATAATCCCAAACTCATTATTGAGCCTAGCGATTGTCTGGTTATTGGTGAGCTCATCCAATAACTGTGGCGCCTTATTGATGAGTTGAGTTCCTTGCGATAGAACGGGAGGTGCGACAACTAAGGCAAAAAATATGACAAAGGCGATTACTGATGTGAAGATGATCGCAACTGCCGTTGTCCGAGTTAGATTCTTACGGCGAAGTGCCTCAACTGCAGGATTCAAGCCAGTTGCTAGGAACAATGCGATCAAAATCAGAACAAAGATTTGGCTTAGACTCGCTAGTGCGCGCAGTAATACAATCGCAGTCAAAGCACCCAGAGTTGCGATGAATCCAAAGTAAAATGGATTGGCTCGATTAATCGGAGCCCCTAGTTCTCCAAAATCAACAGGAGGGGTGAGGGCCTTGGCTCTTGGCCTGGTGACTTTCTTTATTCTCGATGCTATAGCCATATCGCTATTGTAAAGTGCATGATGGAGCAATGGCGCCGCGCAGTTCACCTAATCGACACATTGGTAGGCGAGAATAGGGTTTATGGCGCTTCGGATAACTGGATTAGGTGAAGAGATCGCAGCTATCTCTGGGCTGCCTTGGGATCGCGCCCTTGAGGATTGGCCTGAAGATCCGCAGTTAGCGCAAAAGCGCGGAATTTCTCGCCATATTGTTCGATTGGTACGAGCGACTCAAAATCCAGACTCACCTGTGTATGCAGTCAAGGAGACAGTGCCTGAGTTTGCTAATCGTGAATATGCGATCCTGCGTCAACTCAGCCAACTGAGCGCCCCATGTGTCGAACAAGTGGCAGTCGTTGAGGGCCGCATAGATAGCAACGGCGAGGCTTTACCTTGCGCCATAGTCACGCGCTTCCTCCCATACTCATTGCCCTACCGCGTCCTACTATCAAATTCAGTGACATCTCATGAGATTAATACCATGGCCAGTGCTCTGGCCCTATTGCTCGTGCGTCTGCATCTTCTTGGTTTTTGGTGGGGAGATTGTTCTTTATCTAATACATTGTTTCGCCGCGATGCTGAGGGCTTTGCTGCATACCTAGTCGATGCTGAGACTGGTGAGTTCCAAAAAACTTTGAGTGATGGTCAAAGAGAGCATGATTTGGATATTGCAATGTTTAATGTTGCCGCAGAGCTTGAGGATCTCTCACTCTCTGGCGTTCTGCTCCCTGGTATGGAGCCCGTGCGTGCAGCCGAGACTGTAATTCGTCGCTATCGCCGTATTTGGATTGCCCTCAAAGAGCGACAACTTCTAGACCCTCATGACCGTCACGCCGTTGAGCGGGCGATGCGCGCTCTACACGATTTAGGTTTCACCGTTGAAGAGGTATCAATTGCAATTGATGGCGATACTCAGATGCTCTCTTTCCAACCTAAGTTGGTGGCTTCTGGGTATCACAGTGCACGCCTTCGTGAGTTAATGGGCTTAGAGACCGAAGAGCTACAGGCTAAACGCATACTTGCATCCTTTGATCGTTATCGAGCCCGTGAGGAGAGGATAGGTGTGTCGATACATGTAATGGCAAAAATATGGCTCGCGGAAATCTTTGATCCGATAGTCAAGCGTGTGCCTGAATCCATGCGTGGCCGTGTCGAACACGCTCAAATGTTCCATGAAATCCTTGAAAATCGCTGGCAGTTAAGTGGGGTAGAGGGCGTAGATGTCGGCCTTGAGTTTGCAACTGACAATTATGTCGCGCAGATCCTTCCCTCTCGCCAAGATTCTGGGGTTGATGTGAGCGCAGACTAGGATTACATCATGGCTAATCCTCCAAACTTTGCACAGGCAGTGGATTTAAGCTCACTAGGAAAGCCAAAGCCGGCACCAGCAGGTCCAATGCCAGGGTTGCAGGTAAGTGCCACAAATTTAAATACTGAGTTTCTTCCTCTTTCTAGTACGAAGCCAGTGATCATCATCGTTTGGTCATCGCGATCTCCAGAGTCAATTGAGATGGTGAGGACACTTGGTGCACTTGAGATTGCTTATCAAGGTAGCTGGGCACTCGGTCATTTAGATTTCGATGCCGAGCCACAGGTAGCGCAGGCCCTTCAAACCAAGAGCGTTCCCTATGCGATCGCATTAATAGGTCAGCAGATGGTGCCACTATTTGAACAAAGTTATCCTGAGGCACAGATTCGTTTAGTGCTCGATAAGGTACTTACTCTTGCTGCACAGCAGGGAATCGGTGCAGCACCAATAGAGGTAAGTGAACCAGAAGAGGATGAGGCGATGGCAGCCCTTGAGGTAGGAGATTTTAAGAGCGCTGAAGTTGCCTATAAGAAACTTTTGGCCCGCAAGCCAGCTGATAGCTATGCAAAGTTGGGTCTGGCTCAGACACAACTATTGATTCGAACCGATGGGTTAGATCTTGTAACGATTGTAAGAGCCGCCTCAGAGAGTCCGAGTGATATAGAACTACAACTTCAAGCTGCAGATATGCAGATTGCAAATGGGGAGGTAGAGGCGGCATTTAATCGGCTTCTGCATGTAGTGCAGCAGACATCTGGTGATGAGCGAAACAAGGCCAGGGAGCACCTTTTGACCCTCTTTGCACTGGTCGATCCATCTGATCCACGACTGGCCGCAGCACGTAGCGCTCTGGCGAGTGCACTCTTTTGATGAAGGACTTGTCGAGTAAGGCAGAGATAAACTTTTTAAAGGCCCTCTTTTTTCTCTTTGCCTTTTTAATTATGTCTTGGGTGCCCCGCTTTCCGGAAGTCAAAGCCAACCTGGATATCTCAAATGGCGAATTCGGATCAATAATCAGTAGCTCTGTAGTGGGAGCAATTATCGCTCTTATGACCGTAGGCCACCTTGTGCACAATCATGGGGTAAAGCCAATCATGCATATTGCCACAGTTCTGATGGCGATAAGTCTAATGATATTAACTACAACGCATTCTTCCTTTGTCTTTCTCATAAGTATGATCATTCAAGCTGGAGCTATAGCCGCCTTTCATATCTCAATTAATACACAAGGATTCGATTTTCAAGATCGCACAAAAATCAATGTAATAGTAATGCTCAGTGGCTGGTGGAGCAGCGGGCTTCTTGTGACGGCGGTGATAGCAGGATTACTTGTCAATCAAGTCTCGTTAAAAGTACATATTTTTATCGTATCTCTTTCCTGTTTATCTCTAATCTTTTACATTATTTCGAGAATAAATCAAAAATTACTTCTACCAAATCAAAACAAAGAAAGTGATTACAAAATTGTCGATGTGTTCAAAGGTTTCCGAGTCGATAGTCTCGTCTCAAGTGCCTTATTTTGCTCAGTCTCACTAGAGTTTGCAGTTGGTGATTGGGCAGCGATATATGTGAAAGAGGATATTGGAATAAAGAGTGGCCTCCATACTTTGCCTTATATTCTCTTTACTTTCTCCATGATTATCGGACGTTTGAGGGTCCATTATCTTTTCTCAAGATTTTCTCTGCAACTCTTGATGAAAGTAGGCTCGATAGTCTCTGGAGTGTCGTTTCTAGCAGGGATTTTTTTAACTAGTTTGATAGCACCAGAGAATCAGATGCTGATACTGGTGATCCTATCTATCAGTTTTACAATATCTGGCTTGGGTGCATCATTTCTTACACCGAGTGTCATGAATATAGCAAATTCTCGCTCAGCATCACCAGCAAGTGTCGTCATTGGTCAGATGGGTGTGATTAACAATATTGCTGTTTTTGTAATGAGAGTGCTCATTGCTTGGACTGCTCAAGTATTTTCTCTGTCAATTGCCCTTGTGATTCCTTCTTTATTAATTTTGAGTGTTTTTTACTTCTCAAAGATATCTAAGCGTGCTTGAACTAGATAGTCGCGTGAGGAATTACTGATTACAAATCGTGAGACTAACCCGAGCCCTCTGTGTTACCGGCATCAGCGGCCGATACGTCATCAATACGATATTTCTGCATCGCAGCGATAACCATACGTCGAGGAACCTGTCCAAGTCTTTCCAGCTCTTGCAGTGTTGCAACGGCGATAGATTCAGCATCGACTTTGAAATGTCGGCGAAGGGCTCCTCGGGTATCAGATAGTCCAAATCCATCTGTGCCGAGTGAGATGAATGGATTTTCAACCCAAGGGGCGATCTGATCTTGGACTGAGCGCATGTAATCACTTACGGCGATGACCGGGCCTTTGCGCCCATTAAGTTTCTCACTCACGTATGCACGCCGTCTGTTGTGTGGGTTGAGCAGGTTATAGTGATCAGTTGACAGTCCATCGCGACGAAGTTCGTTCCATGAGGTCACAGACCAGACTGAGGCCTCAACCCCCCAATCCTGCTGAAGAAGTTTTTGCGCCTTAAGCGCCCAGTTGAGCCCCACCCCAGATGCCAGTATCTGTGCAGATTTCTTACGCTTATTTTTCGCAGGGGAGTACAAATAAAGCCCCTTGAGCAGACCAGCGATATCCAACCCTTCAGGCTCAGCTGGTTGTATGTAAGGCTCGTTATAGACAGTGATGTAGTAGTAGATGCTCTCACTATTCTCACCATACATGCGACGTAGTCCATCCTTGATGATGTGACCGAGTTCGAATGCAAAAGCCGGATCGTATGAGACAACGGCTGTATTAGTCGAGGCTAAAAGATGTGAGTGACCATCTTCATGCTGCAGACCTTCACCATTGAGCGTTGTACGACCAGCGGTGGCACCAATAACAAATCCACGCACCAACTGATCGGCTGCGGCCCAGAAAGCATCTCCTGTGCGCTGGAAACCAAACATTGAGTAGAAGATATACATCGGAATCATCGGCTCATCATGAGTTGAATATGAAGAGCCCACTGCAGTAAATGAGGCGACAGAGCCGGCCTCATTGATTCCTTCATGCAAGATGACACCTGTTATCGATTCTTTGTAAGACAACATGAGCTCTCGATCGACGGCTTTGTACTGCTGGCCATGGGGTGAATAGATCTTCATCGTCGGAAAGAGAGAGTCCATTCCAAAGGTACGTGCCTCATCAGGGATGATCGGCACGATTCGCGAGCCAAGTCCTGGATCTTTGACTATATCTTTTAACATACGAACAAATGCCATCGTGGTTGCGATCTCTTGATGGCCCGAACCACGTTTTACTGAGTCATACACCGAATCATCTGGCTGGGCTAATGGACGCGAGATTGAGCGCCTGCGAGGAATAGAGCCACCCAAGGCCACACGTCGCTCGGCTAAGTACTGTGCCTCTGGTGAATCTTCGGCAGGTTTGAAATATGGAGGTAGATACTTATCTAATTTCTCATCTGGGATCTCTAACTGCAAGGTATCTCTGAATCCCTTGAGATCTTCAAGGCTCATCTTTTTCATCTGGTGCGTTGAGTTACGACCCTCGAAGGAGGAGCCCAAAGTCCAACCCTTAATAGTCTTAGCTAAAATTACGGTTGGGCGCCCGTTATGTTCGACAGAGGCGGTATAGGCAGCAAAGAGCTTTTTGTAATCATGGCCACCTCGCTTAAGGCTCCAAATCTTCTCATCACTCCAGTCGGCGACCATCGCAGCGGTGCGAGGATCGCGATTAAAGAAGTTCTCACGCACATAGGCACCGGATTCGGCTTTGAACGTCTGATAATCACCATCTAGCGTTTCATTCATTATCTTGACAAGTGCGCCTTCACGATCTTGGGCAAGAAGTGGATCCCAGTCACGGCTCCAAACAACTTTGATCACATTCCAACCAGCGCCACCAAAGATTGATTCAAGCTCTTGGATTATCTTTCCATTTCCGCGAACAGGACCATCGAGGCGCTGTAAGTTACAGTTGACGACAAAGGTCAAGTTATCCAATTTTTCCCGTGAGGCAAGCCCGATTGCGCCGAGTGTCTCGACTTCATCGACCTCTCCATCACCTAAAAATGCCCAGACATGCTGGTCATTAGTATTTTTGAATCCACGATTGTGAAGATAACGGTTGAAGCGCGCTTGATAAATGGCATTCAAGGGCCCGATTCCCATCGAGACCGTTGGGAACTGCCAAAAATCTGGCATCAAACGCGGGTGTGGATAAGAGGATAGAGAGCCACCTGGATGAGAGAGCTCTTGCCTGAAACCATCTAATTGATCTTGACTTAAACGGCCCTCAAGAAATGCACGTGCATACATTCCAGGACTGGCATGTCCTTGGAAAAAGATCTGATCTCCACCACCTGGGTGATCTTGTCCACGAAAAAAGTGGTTGAAGCCGACCTCATACAGTGATGCCGATGATGCATAGGTCGAGATATGTCCGCCTACACCAACTCCTGGGCGTTGTGCACGGTGTACTAAAATCGCCGCGTTCCACCTATTTATTCTTCGGATTCGTCTCTCAATATCCTCATCACCTGGAAACTCGGGCTCGTGCTCGGGAGAGATCGTATTGATGTAATCAGTTGTGCGAAGAGCGGGAACGCCAATGTTCTTCTCATGAGCACGGCGCAAAAGCGAGAGCATCAAGTAGCGCGCCCGCACAGGCCCGGCATGAGCAAGGGCGGCATCAAAGGATGCCTGCCACTCGGCGGTCTCAGATGGATCGGTATCTACCAACTGTTCGATGATCTGATCGGGCGCATCGGAGTATTCGCTCATGGCTCATATTCTCCCCTGAACTGACCAGTAAGTCGAAATCGAAATCAGGGCCCCAAATCACTTGCAAATCCCGTTTAGATTCGGTGGACTTAGCCTGTGCCAGCCAGAATGGGGATGAAAAAAGGCGACTTAATTTTAGAGCTCGGTCATGGCGATGACTGTGATCTGAAAGTGCGAGATGAGATCGCTTCGATTACGGGAACTCAGTTTCTAGATGGACAGACACAAGAGGTTGTTGATGTTGTGATCATCTGGTGGCGTGATGGTGATGGTGATCTAGTCGATGAGTTGATGGACTGTCTAACATATCTCTGCGCCGATGGCATGATCTGGGTCCTGACACCCAAAGTAAATCGTGATGGCCATGTAGAGGCTAGTGATATCCAGGATGCTGCACCGATTGCGGGTTTGAGCCAAACATCAACTCTCTCAATCGCACCTGATTGGACGGCGACACGCTTAGTGGCGCGCAAGGTTAGTAAACGCTAGATTTCGGACTATGACTCTGACTATTGGCCAAGCCGCTCCCGAATTTGAAGTAAAGAACCAGCATGGTGAGAAGATCTCGCTCTCATCATTTAAGAACAGCAAGAACGTGGTCCTCTTGTTCTATCCCTTCGCATTCTCAGGGACCTGCACGGGCGAGCTATGCCAATTACGCGATGATCTCTCGGTATTTCAAAATGATCATGTGCAGTTATTGGCAATCTCGTGTGATCCGATGTATGCACAGCGAGCATTTGCCGATCAAGAAAAATATACTTTTCCAGTCCTGAGCGACTTCTGGCCACATGGAGCAGTCGCAAAGGCATATGGGGTCTTTGAAGAGGCCCACGGTTGCAGCACGCGTGGAACATTTATCATCGATAAGACCGGGACCTTGCGTTGGCAGGTCGTCAATGGACTTGGTGATGCACGCAATATTGATGATTACAAGGCGGCGATAGCTGCGCTCTAGGGGCGATTTACCTTTCCAACTTACGTGAAGTAAGATTCATCAGTGCTCTTATGGAGTGCGGGTGCTTAGCTCAGTGGTAGAGCGTCTCGTTTACACCGAGAATGTCGGGGGTTCGAAACCCTCAGCGCCCACAAGAGATATAAAGGAGTTGATCATGAAAGCCAGCCACAGTGATCAACGTCAGATACTAGATATCGCAGGTTTTGACCAGCAAAGCACGGCACTCAATCACAAAGTTGCGGTCCTGCCTGAGCTGGCTGCGCTTGCTAGTGCAACGACGAAGTCACATAATGCGCGCGATCTGCGCATCGCAGCACAGACGGAACTCAGCGATGTGAAGCGTGAACTTCTGCGCGCTGAGGCCGATGTCGAACAGATAGTGATGCGAATTACCCGTGATGAGGCACGCCTAAATGGGGGTTCTGCATCTGCAAAAGAGCTCGAGCAGTTACAGCACGAAGTTGGAACGTTGGGGCTTCGCAGAGCAGAGCTTGAGGAGATAGAGCTTGAAGTAATGATGCGCATTGATGACATCAACTCGCGTCTGAGTGAGCTGAGTGCGCAAGAGGCAGCATATGCAGCTGAAATCGCCGATCTTGAGATTCGCAAAGAGAGTGCGCTGTCTGCCTTCAATGCAGAGCTTGAGAGGATTGGTATGGAGCGTAGTGAGACTGTAAGCAAAATTGCAGGTGATTTCATGGCACTTTATGAAAAGATTCGCGCATCAAATAATGGCACTGGAGCGGCCGCCCTCAAAGGTGGAAACTGCAACGGATGCCATCTCTCCATCAACGCTGTTGAACTTAAGCGCATCGTGGATTTGGCAGATGATGAGGTCATTCGATGTGAGGAGTGCAGATGCATTCTGGTGCGTGGAGTCTAGGTAGATGGCCCGTCACTTCCTATTAACCGCCGACGGGGGATCTCGTGGCAATCCAGGACCTGCAGGTTATGGATCTGTCATCATCGAGAATGGCTCAATTATCGCCGAGCTCTATGACTTCATCGGTATCGCCACCAACAACGTCGCCGAATACAGTGGGCTTATCGCTGGATTAAGCGCCATTCATACAATCGATACGAACGCCACGGTCGAAGTGCGCATGGATAGTAAGTTAGTCGTCGAGCAGATGTCGGGTCGCTGGCAGATCAAGCATGCCGATATGCGCTCATTAGCCGCTGCTGCACGTGAGGCACATACTCCAGCCCTTGTCAGCTATACATGGATACCCCGTGATGAGAACTCACATGCCGATCGCTTGGCCAACAAGGCACTTGATCAAGAGGTTGGAGCAAGAGAGATAGTTGCGATTCAAAAAAACTATCTCACTGAGCGCCTCTTGACCAAAGATGCCTGCACCACAATTCTTCTCGTTCGCCATGGCGAGACAGCCCTAACGCCACTTAAGAAATTCTCAGGTGATGGCCCACTTAATCCGCAGCTCACTTCCCAAGGCCTTGCTCAAGCTGAACTCGTTGCTAAAGCGCTCGCTGATTTGAAGCCAGAGGTAATCATCGCCTCACCCCTTAATCGCACCAAGCAGACTGCCGAAATTCTTGCCCAATTAACTGGCCTACCTATCAGTTACGAGGATTCTTGGATTGAGTGCTCATTTGGAATCTGGGATGGCATGTCGATCGATGAAGTGAAGGAAAAGTATCCAGATGATTATCACTCATGGCTCTGTTCGACTGGATTTGCACCACCCCAAGGTGAGTCATATGACAGTGTCGCTGTGCGTATCGATGAAGCGCTAGAGAAGATCGTTGACGTGTATCCGGGACAGCGCGTTGTAGTCATCACTCATAATGGAACGATAAAAACGGCGGCCAAGCTAGTGATCGGTGCTCCTGCTGACTCGATCTTTCATATAGATATTTCACCATGCTCGATTACAACGTTATCTATCTGGCCAAGTGATGGCCTGCGGGCATTACGTGGGCTCAACGAAGTAGCCCATTTACGCTAGCGCTTCAGGCGAGCTTGCCCTTTACCTCAACATAGGTGATGCCGGCATTGGATAGTGATACCGAGAACTCATCGCCAACCTTGCCTGGGCAGGAGAGCCCCCAACCAAAGGAGATGCTAGCCCCGAGTGCAAGTGGTTCAGTTGGTGCTCCCGCCATGATGTAATCGCCATCGAATATATCTACACATTCGCCAGCGGCAGTGCCTCCCTTGACAATCAATGTAGCAAGATCGAGAGCGAGCGCTGAATTATTAGTTATTGATACTGTGAACTTCTCATTGAGCAGGCCAGGAAGATATCCCGATGCAAATTTTCCAGGGTTGAACGTTGATGGCGATGAGAGCATGTAACTGACTTTATCTGGTGTGACAACTGGGGCATCAAAACCTCCACTTGCCTGAGGGGCGGCCTCAACGCTCTCGGTGAGCGCCGCACTCTCACTGGCACTTAGTGATGACTCTGCAGCCTTACCACCGCAGGCACTCAATGCAAGGAGTAACGCAAAGGCAGTTGCGATAGCTCTTATCTGTAGTCCAGTTTTCATTTCAACAAAGCCCCTCTTGTTCTTCATTTATTACGCCCTATATGACGTATTCCAAGCTCAAAGTATAGAGTGGGGGCTATGGGGTCAAAATCTGAAACAATCCATGGCACCAGGAGTGTCGGCGTAATTCAAGGTCGTAGCCCCCGCCAAATCGCCTGGATGCGCTTTAAACGTAACAAAGTGGGGGTAAGTGCCGGCATCGTCAGTCTGACTCTGCTCCTGTTATCCCTTTGTGCTCCCATTGTGGCAAAGATTATAAACGTCGACCCAGATACTTTGAATCTGGATGTTTTAGATGTCAGCGGAATCCCAGAGGTAGGAATCAGTTGGGACCATCCTCTGGGCTTAATTCCAGGCACTGGCCGTGATTTCCTAGCCCAACTTCTCTTTGGATCTCGGATCTCATTTCTTATCGCCATCCTAACCACACTGACCGCTCTAACAATCGGATTATTCGTTGGAATAATCGGCGGGTATTTCAAGGGACGAATCGATAATTATTTGGGACGCTTCACCGATTTCCTTCTCGCATTCCCAGCATTTTTCATGATCGTTGCTCTCAATCAACCGATGGTAGCGCGCATCGAGGAGTCTGGTATCGCACAAGGCAACAGCGCTCGCATCATCTTTCTCGTCTTTTTCCTCTCCTTCTTTGGCTGGCCAGGTTTTTCCCGTCTCGTGCGCTCTCAAGTATTGAGTTTGCGCGAGCGCGAATTTGTGACTGCGGCTCAAGCGATGGGTGCAACTCGCTGGCGCGTAATCACTAAAGAGTTGATTCCCAATCTCTGGGCACCAGTCATCGTTGTAGTCTCACTCTCACTTCCAGGTTATTTAGCGGCCGAGGCGGTGTATTCATTCTTGGGTCTTGGCGTACAACCCCCTGCATCGACATGGGGGATTTTGCTATCTAATGCCACTCGATATGTAACTGTGATGCCCAGCTTCTTTCTCATCGCAGCTGGCTCACTCGTTATCGTTGTGCTCGCCTTCAACCTTGTTGGTGATGCTTTGCGGGATGCCCTGGATCCAAAGGCAGAGCGCTAAAACGAGGGCTTTAAGAGCCTCGTTACCTCTTCGTTATAGGCACCAATTCACAAATCCAATCAATTCTGCTTAGATTGGTCCAACCGGCGTCACGTTTGCGCCCCCTTAATGAAAGGAAATGCGTCAATGAGCAATATTTCTGCTCTCCGTCGTGCCGTTGTAGTTACAGCTGCAAGCGCCCTTGCCGTCAGCGCCGTCATGGTCGCTGGTGCAACATCGGCCTCAGCTGCAGTTACCCCAAGAGCTGGTGGAATCCTCACCTTCCTTGAGCACACTCCACGACTAGATCACTACGATCCATCACGTATCTATACTGGCCGTGACTTAGCGTTTATGAACTCATTCATGACACGCACACTCGTTGCCTATAACCCAGTTCCTGGCGCCGCTGGTGCCAACCTTGTCCCAGATCTAGCGACAAACACTGGAGTGCCTAGCAACTCTGCCAAGACCTGGAAGTTCACTCTGCGCCCAGGCTCAACCTTTGAAGATGGCGTAAAAGTCACCTGTGAGAGCGTGCAGTACGGCGTCTCCCGTGTCTTTGCAACTGATGTCATCACCGATGGTCCTGGATACCTACAGGCCTGGTTGGATATTCCAAAAGATGCCGATGGAAACTCTGTCTTTAAGGGACCGTATAAGAAGGATGCAGCAGGACTTGCAGCGTTCAAGAAGGCTGTTTCTTGTTCAAAGGACAACCGTACGATTACTTTCCAACTCAACAAATCAGTCGCCGACTTTAACTACCTTGCAACATATGGAGTTATCTCTCCAGTGCAGGCAAGCAAGGACACAGGCGACAAGTACGACCTACGTCCACAATCAACGGGTCCATACAAGATCGAAGAGAACAGCAAGACTCAGATGAAGCTTGTTCGTAACTCAAAGTGGTCAAGGGCCTCAGATCCAGTACGTACGCCATATCCAGATGAGGTCGTCATCCTCTTTGGTTATGACGAGGAGGTAATCGATCAGATTATTCTTGGAGATACCATTCCAACTGCAGTGAGCTTTGGAGAGCCATTATCAACAAATAATGACAAGTTCTTCTCAGAGGCTTCGATGAAGAATCGTCGTATGAACAATCCAGATCCATATGCACGCTACTTTGCATTCAATGTGAAGGCGATGCCATGTCTTGAGATTCGCCAAGCAATGTACTACTCACGCAATGCCAAGGCCTTGCTTGATTATGCTGGTGGCTCAACCTATGCAGGATCATATGCAACGGGTGTTATTAGCCCATTGCTTGCAACCGACTACACCCCAACTAAGGTCGTAGGTCCAGGATCTGCAGACTTTATTCCTGAAGGAAATATCCCTAAGGCCAAAGCCTTGATGGAGACGGCCAAGACCAAGTGTCCTGCCGACTATAAGAAGGCCACTGAGACAGGTATTAAAATTGACGTACGTCAATCAGTTACCCTCAATGACACAATTCCAATCGATACTGCAGCATATGCACGCGCTGGAATCAAAGTCACCTTCAATCCAATTAGCTCTGGTTACTACCCAACTGTTATGAATCCAGAGAAGCAGAGCGACCTATCAGCATCAGGCTGGGGCGCAGACTGGGCAAATGCCTCAACGGTTATCCCAGAGCTCTTTGCCTCATACGGTGGGTTTAACATCTCACAGAACTTAGGTGATCCTGCTCAAAAGGCCTTCGAAGATAAGGTGAACATTGCAATGAAGACCACAGATCGAGCAGCACAATCAAAGATGTGGAAGGCACTCGATGCAGAGGCTATGAAGGCCTTCTGGGTGCTACCAACAATCTTTGGTAAGGCTCAGTTTGTATGGGGATCACAAGTAGGCGGTGTGTTCTTCTGGGTACCTCAAGGTAACCCTGCATTTGGCAAGATGTGGATTAATAACTAATCACACATTTCTAAATGCAGTATTAAGCAAGTAGTTAGAAGTAAAGTACTCCTGACACAGATCAAAATCTGTGTCAGGAGTACTTTCTTAATAAGGGTTTTCTCGAAAATAGTGTGATGGGGGAGTGATGCTCAATTTCATCGTCCGTCGCATCATCTTTGCAATCATCACCCTTTTGGCAGTCTCAGCCGTCGTCTTTGCTATTTTTTCACTTCTGCCTTTTGATCCAGCCGCTTTGACCTGTGGTCAGCGCTGTACTGATCAAATCATTGAGGGAAATCGAATCAAACTGGGATTTGATAAGCCCATCTATATCCAATACTGGCTATTTTTGACCGGCATATTCCTTGGTCGCTCCTATGGAGAGGGGGCGGCGGCCTTCACTTGCCCGGCACCATCTTTTGGCTACTCATTCAATGAGAATGAGTGTGTGACAAACCTTCTCACAGAGGCCCTTCCAGTGACTGTTAACTTGGCACTAGGCGCTCTCATCATCTGGCTTGTGGCGGGTGTGAGCTTGGGGGTAATCGCTGCACGATTTAGAGGCCGATGGGCAGATACGACGAGCTCGGTCTTTGTATTACTTGGCACCTCACTTCCAACATTTGTGACTGGCTTGGCACTCTTGATCTGGGTAACGATCAAGTGGAAGCTCGTTCCATTATCAGTAATCGGCTATACGCCCTTCCTGGAGAATCCAGTCAAATTCCTTCAATTCTTCATCTTGCCATGGATCACTCTTGCAATTGCCTATGCAGCGCTCTACACCCGTTTTACGCGTGCAGCCGTGCTTGAGATTTTGGGTGAGGATTACATTCGCACCGCTCGGGCAAAGGGTGTTAAAGAGAGAGCGGTCCTTCTCAAGCACACGATGCGTGCCGTCTTTGCACCGATAATCACCCTGGCAGGTTTAGATTTTGCAGGGTTGATCGGTGGCGCAATTATCACGGAAACTATTTTTAATCTGCCTGGGTTAGGCCGCCTGACCCTGCGCTCAGTGACTGAGTTTGATCTTTCGATTGTTCTAGCCACAACGATATTGGCCGCCTCTGTCGTAATTATCATGAATCTCATCGTTGATATGTTGTATGCCGTTCTAGATCCCCGCGTGAGGGTCTGATGTCCCAGATCCTTACCGTGAATGATCTCCATGTCGCCTTTCCTACCGATGACGGCTTAGTTCGAGCAGTCGATGGTGTTTCACTGACTTTAAGTCAGGGTGAGACGATCGCCATCGTTGGAGAGTCGGGCTCAGGTAAGACCGTGACTGGCTTATCGGTGATGGGTCTACATAAAAAAGGTGCGACACAGATATCTGGTTCGGTCTTACTCAAAGATGGCGATAGCACGGTAGATATCGTCACAGCCAGCGATGAAGAGATTCGTCAGCTCCGGGGGCGTGCAGTTGCCATGATTTTTCAGGATCCCATGTCCTCACTACATCCTTATTATCGGATAGGTAATCAATTAGCTGAGGGCTATTTGGTCCACAACCCTGGCAAGAAAAAGCAGGCCCATGCACGTGCAATAGAGATGTTGGATCTCGTCGGTATTGCCGAGCCAGCACAACGTGCCGATGAGTATCCACATCAATTCTCAGGTGGAATGCGCCAGCGTGTAATGATCGCAATGGCGCTCATGAACTCACCGCGTGTGTTGATCGCCGATGAGCCGACAACGGCCCTTGATGTAACGGTCCAAGCCCAGATTCTCATTCTTCTCAAATCAATTCAAAAAGAGTTTAATATGGGAATCCTGTTGATCACTCACGATCTTGGAGTCGTCGCCCAAGTCGCTGACAAAGTCTGCGTGATGTACGCAGGGCGTGTCATCGAGCAAGGCGCGGCAGATGATGTCTTTTACAAACCAAAGGCGCCATACACACTCGGTCTGCTCAAATCCGTGCCTCGTATCTCAACCCATGGCTCGGCCAGATTAAAGGCCATTCCAGGCCAGCCCCCATCGATGATCAATCTGCCTACAGGGTGTGCCTTCGCACCTCGTTGTGAATACACATCTGATGCTCCGGGAGATATCTGTGCCACTGATCGACCAGCACTCTTAGGCACTGACTCTATGCATCTGTCTCGTTGCCATGTTGCAGAGCCCACACGAGATAGCCTCTTTGTCAAAGAGCTTAAAGAGGTGCGCTCATGAGTCAAGATGTAATTCTAAAGGTAGAGAATCTCACTAAGCATTTTCCAGTTGGTGGAAGGCGCAAGAACAAGGTCGTTAAGGCCGTTGATGGGATCTCATTTGATCTACGGGCTGGTGAGACCATCGGCTTAGTGGGTGAATCCGGCTGCGGTAAGACAACGGCAGGTCGCACCATTCTCAAATTAAATGAACCAACCTCGGGCAGATTAATCTTTGAAGGTCAAGACATCACTAATTTTAAACCTGGTAAAATGCGTCCACTTCGATCCCAGATGCAGATCATTTTCCAAGATCCATATACAGCGCTCAATCCACGCCAGACGATTGGCAGAATCATCTCAGCGCCCTTTGAGATCCAAGGAATTGATCCCCAAGGAGGCTTAAAGAACGCGGTGCAATCTCTGATGGAGCGCGTGGGATTAAACCCAGAGCACTACAACCGCTACCCTCATGAGTTCTCAGGCGGCCAGCGCCAGCGCATCGGTATTGCACGTGCGATTGCGCTAAAGCCACGTTTTATAATCGCCGATGAGCCAGTGAGTGCACTTGATGTCTCAATTCAAGCCCAAGTGATAAACCTGTTAGAGGATCTTCAGACCGAAGATAAAATCAGTATGGTCTTTATCGCTCACAACTTATCTGTTGTGCAACATATCTCTGATCGCGTTGCCGTAATGTATCTCGGCAAGATAATGGAGATTGGTGAGACTAATGCACTCTACGCCACACCTCACCATCCCTATACAAAGGCATTGCTCTCTGCAGTCCCACAACCAGATCCTCGTGCTGAAAAGACACGCGAGCGCATCATCTTGTCGGGAGATCTACCCAGCCCGATGAATCCCCCAACGGGTTGTGTTTTTAATACACGGTGCGCGAAGGCGAGTGATAAGTGTCGAAGCGATGTGCCCGAGTTGTTGCAGGTCGGTAAATCTCTGGTCGCCTGTCATTTTCCAGAGTAATTCCTCTTTATTTGCACTGCTCTAAACTCCAGATGCGTGACCTTCACAACGAGGATCTGAACCAAAGGCATAGGTCTTATTAGGTAGGACCTGCATTAACTGCACAGATGATCCATGCCCCCATGCTGCAAGAGGCCTGACCTCATGTCCTTTAGCCCGTAACTCATCAAAGACATCTCCTGGAACTCGATCTTCAATCTCAAGGACACCTGCCCCATTTTCTTGCTCTGAGCTCTGACCGGGGGCATTGAGATGCTGCCAGCGTGGTGCCTCTATCGCCTCTTGAACATTCATCTTCAAATCAATGATGTTAGTGATTAATTGCAGATTGGTTTGTACTTGAATATTTGCACCCGGTGTACCACCTACTAGATATAGAGAGCCATCTGCTCGCACTGCAGTGAAGGCATTTAATGTGTGAGCTGGGCGCTTGCCAGGTGCGATGATGTTGGGTGAAGTGGGATCCAATGAGAAACCAGTCAGGCGGTTATTGAGAATGATCCCCGTCTGTGGAATCACCCACGAGCTTCCGAATCCATGAAAGACAGATTGGATCCAGGAGACCGCATTACCTTGAGAGTCTGCAACTAAAAAATAAGTCGTATCACTTCCCTCAGTTACTGGGGCGATATCAGTTCCGACCGAGTCCATCGAGATAGCACTTCTCTGGGTATCTATGTGGCTCTTCGAGAGAATCTTTTCAGTATGTACAGGGATGAACTCTGGATCCCCCAAAAGAGCGTTGCGATCTGCAAAGCCGATTTTTTTAGACTCGACACCAATGTGAATCCGATCAGCCTCTGACAAGTTCGCTACATCAAACCTTTCATTGATCAAAAGCTCCTCCATCAATATCATCCCTTGAGTCGGTGGAGGTTGGCCATAGATCGTGTAGTCGCGATACTTAATCGATAAGGGATCAAGGACTCTGGTGGTGTGGGCTTTCAAATCTTCAGCGCTAAACCAACCCTGTGATCCTTTGATGAGTTGCTGTGCGATACGACCTTCGTAGAAGGCAGAACGACCTCCAGTTGCAATCTCTTGCAGAGAGCGAGCCAGATCTTTTTGAACAATAAGATCACCAATCTTTACGGTCACATCTATACCCATATCTGCAAACAGTGAGGTATCTGGTGCGATGCTCAGGTGAGCTTCAATTCTGCGGACAAAGCCTGCATTTGCTGGGAATCCATTTTCGGCGAAATCGATTGCCTGCGCCAATAGCTGCGACATGGGCAAAGTTCCGTAGCGCTGGTGAGCCTCAAACCATGTCGAGACTAACCCTGGAATAGTCCCAGATTTATATCCGTGCAGAGGAATTCCATCTCGATAGTTTTCAGGTGTTGCCGCGTGTGATCCCTCACCACTGCCATTGAAGGCAAGGTTGCTTTTACTTGCACCATTGTGGGTCACTAAAAATGCATCTCCTCCTAGGTGGGAGGCTCCGGGCTCAACAACACAGATCACTGCGCTGAGTGCAATGGCTGCATCAATAAAGCTTCCACCCTGTTTTAATATTGAAATCGCAGCGCTCACAGCCAATGGCTGGCTTGCAGCAGCTCCGCCATTTCTGGCATAAATAACGCCTCGACCCGTTTGCATTCGTGAACTGTGGCCTATTTTCAAAGGGATTACAAGAACAGCAATAATGCAAGTATCCTTTACCAACGAAGAGTCGCCCGGATCACCGCGTTACGACCAGATTAATATCTGATTGGACCGAGGAAAGTCCGGACTCCACAGAGCAAAGTGGTGGGTAATACCCACCCGGAGCAATCCGCGGGATAGTGCAACAGAAAGTAAACCGCCAACAGCAATGTTGGTAAGGGTGAAACGGCGGTGTAAGAG
>JABMMN010000035.1 GCA_013205535.1 Candidatus Planktophila sp. | reverse complement strand
TTAGATTCCAATGAATCACAGATCGAATTTCCAGGTGTCTATGCATGTGCAAAGGCTGGCCGTGCATCACTGACACGCCCTGCAGATGGTGGGATGCCAGTTGAAGAGAATCTGGATGTCTTATTTGACACGATTTTTTCAGCGATTCCAGCTCCGGTTTATCATGAGGGTGCACCACTACAAGCTCACGTAACGAACCTTGACTCATCACCATTTCTTGGACGTTTGGCACTGTGCCGAGTTCGTGAAGGTGTCATTAAGAAAGGCCAATCAGTCACATGGATTAAGACTGATGGCACGATGGAGCGCGTAAAGATTTCAGAGCTACTCATTACAGAGGCCCTTGAGCGCGTACCAACCCTTGAAGCCCATCCTGGGGACATCATCGCTGTTGCAGGTATTGAGACAATTACATTGGGAGAGACGCTGGCCGATAATGAAAATCCACATGCTCTGCCATTGATCATTGTTGACGAACCATCGATTTCGATGACGATTGGTATTAATACATCTCCACTAGCGGGAAAGAGTGGCAAATTACTTACCGCCCGTCAGGTAAAGAGCCGCCTTGATGCAGAGCTCGTTGGTAATGTCTCACTGCGCATATTGACGACCGAGCGCCCAGATACATGGGAGGTTCAGGGCCGTGGAGAACTTCAACTCGCTGTCCTTGTTGAAATCATGAAGCGTGAAGGCTTTGAATTAACTGTTGGTAAGCCACAAGTAGTTATTAAGAAGGTTGATGGAAAAATTCATGAGCCGATGGAGCGTTTAACAATTGATGCACCTGAAGAGTACTTGGGTGTTCTTACTCAGTTGATGGCGCTGCGCAAGGGACGCATGGAGCAAATGGTCAACCACGGTACTGGTTGGATTCGACTCGATTACCGTGTTCCATCGCGTGGGCTTATTGGTTTTAGAACTGAGTTCCTCACTGAAACGCGTGGAACTGGGTTACTGCACCACGTCTTTGATGGCTATGAGGCCTGGCACGGAGATATCCGTACACGCGGAACAGGCTCACTTGTCTCTGATCGGATGGGTGTCGTTACATCGTATGCCTTATACGGAACACAGGATCGTGGAAGCATCTTTGTCGAACCCGGCGATGAGGTTTATGAGGGCATGGTTATTGGCGAGAACTCTCGCAGCGATGATATGGATGTTAACTGCGTTCGTGAAAAGAAACTTACTAATATGCGAGCATCAGGTACCGATGAATCAGAGCGATTGATCCCACCTAAGAAGCTCAATATGGAGGGCGCTCTAGAGTTCTGTCGCGAAGATGAGTGCGTTGAAGTCACGCCCGCCGTCGTTCGAATCCGCAAGGTCGTCCTTGATGGTGATGAGCGTGCCCGCACGACTGCCCGCGCCAAGAAGGCCAACCTGAACGTTTAAGGCTGTTTTGTCAGTGGCTTAGGGTTGAATTGCGCGTGTGACTACGGCGAGCTTTAACCTTGTACGCGCTAGGCGAAAAAGCGCTGAGCTCAAACTTTCGGCCGATCAATCCATGGCAATCGCCCATCGCCGCAGCCCTTTGGTCATTCAAGGTGGGCCGGGTACGGGCAAGACAACTGTATTAATTCAAGCAGCGCTCGCACGCATCGATGATGGCATCAATCCCGATTCAATTCTTCTACTCAGCTTTGGGCGAGAGCGTGCATCCGAACTTCGTGATGCAATCGCACTTCGTACCAGCGCGACGATGTATGAGCCACTTGCACGCACCTTCCACTCACTCGCCTTCTCCATCCTTAAGATGAAGGCACACAGAGATGATCCCGAACCTATTCTCTTGAGTGGGCCCGAGCAAGAGAGTTTCATTAAAGAGTTACTTGCCGGCGATATCATCGATGGATATCGAGAGTGGCCAGAGGATTTACATGCTGCGATAACTACCAATGGTTTTGCCCGTGAGCTACGAGATTTGATTCTGCGAGCATCAGAGCGGGGTATCGTAGCTAAACAGTTAGAGCAACTTGGTGTTAGCGAGAAGGAAAAATACTGGTTTGCTGCTGCGAAGTTTTGGATACGATATCGCGCCTCTATGGTGATGCGTGAAATCGCAGCGAGTGATGCCAAGATGCGTATTGATCCATCAGAGCTCGTTGAGCGGGCGAGCCTGCACCTACACAATAATCCCGATGTCTTAGCGAAACTACGAGCGCGCTTCACAACCATCATGGTCGATGAGTTTCAGGAGAGTGATCCTGCCCAACGTAAATTATTAGCACTACTTGCAGGTGATGATGTGATTATCTGCGCAGATGCAGATAGCGCCGTAGGGCGTTTTCGTGGAGCAGATCCCGATGGTTTATCTGCGGCTTTAGATCCTTATCGCACGACAGAGATTCTCCTCACTACCGTCTTTCGCAGTGCACGCGCAGTCTTTGATGTAGGCCACTCTTATGCACAGGGCTTAAGAGGCTCACCTGTCACGAGAAAACGCAGTTGTGGCCAGGAAAATTCCGGTTCTGTTGAAGTCCACCGTTTTAGGTCAGGGGCGCAAGAGGCGGCCTTTATCGCTCATCAATTTCGGAGTGCACATCTGCGCGAAGGTATTTCTTACAGCGACATGGCTGTGATTTTACGTAGCCCGGGTATTACTGCATCGTCGCTGCGCCGAGCGTTCTCATACGTCGGGATACCTGTGGCAAGTGATCTCCAGGTTCTCGCAGGTAACCCTGCTATCACACCGATTTTATTATTGGCCCGTGTAGCGATAGGAGCACAGCCACTGAATTTAGATACGGCCGAGCGGTTGTTGATGAGTGAGTTTGGTGGGGCAGATTCGATCTCACTTCGTCGTATTCGCCGCGCGATGATTACAGCACGTCCAGATGGGGATGATCGATCTGGCACACAAATGTTGATAGATGCTATCGATAAAGGTGAACTCTTCATTCAAGATGCTGATCCGATAGTGCGCGTTCATGAACTTCTTAAAAAAGCGCGCATAGTTGCACGGAATAAGAGCGCATCTGCGGATGAATTGTTATGGGCAATTTGGAATAACGCATGTGCAAGTGATGGTCAAAGGCTTGCCGATGTCTGGCGCAGGCAATCACTGCGTCCTAGTGTTCGTGGCGCAGCGGCCGATCGTGATTTAGATGCCATGATGCAGTTGTTTGAAAGTGCGGCGCGATACTCACAACGCTTTCCCTCATCGGGACCAGCGGCTTTTATCGCACAAATTGCGACCGAAGATATTGCCGGTGATGTCATCACTGCTCAAGGAGTGCGTCCAGATTTCGTGGAGATTCTCACCGTCCATAGCGCCAAGGGACGTGAATGGGCACTGGTCGCAGTCGCAGGTCTGCAAGAGGGAGTGTGGCCGAATTTGAAGCAGCGATCATCACTTTTAGGCGCCGAGCGTTTGGTTGAGCGCGTGCGTAATCCTGATACTCCACGCGATCAGTTAGATGTCATCGCTGCACATGGATTGATGCAGGACGAAGAGCGGCTATTTCATGTGGCGCTCACCCGTGCCAGGCAATCACTTCTCATCACGGCTGTGCATGGCGAGGATGAGGAGCCCTCACAGTTCTTTGAGGCCATCGAAGTTATGGTTAATAAAAGCGATAGTGATGAGCCGATCCTGACCGATGTCCCGCGTCCGATCACTGCACCCGCCTTGGTAGCGCAGCTTCGAACTCAATTACATGGCCCTCATAAAGAGCAAGCAGCGGCATTGCTCAAGAGTTTGAGTAAGTCGCGAATCTACTTAGCGGATCCACACGCATGGGTTGGATCTGTGCCACTGAGTACGGATGCTCCAGTCATCGATGCAGCCAGCGAGGTTGTGGTCTCACCCAGTGGAGCCGAATCATTCCTCGAATGTGGTGTGAAATGGTTTCTGCAAAACAATGGTGGTAGTGATGGTGATAGCACTGCGCAGGTTCTGGGATCTGCCATACATGCATTTGCCGCCAAGATGGTGCAAGAGCCAGGGACAAGTAAGGCTGATTTAATCGCAAATCTTGAGAGCTCATGGCGCTTGATTGACTCAGAGAGTGGCTGGGTAAGTGCCTCACATCTAGAGAGCGCTGTAACAATGCTAGAAAAATTCGTCGCCTATCACAGCAAAGATACGACGCGAACAGTCATCGATGCCGAGGTGCGCTTTGATATCAAGTTGGGTCGGGCACGGATCAAGGGAAGCGTAGATCGTTTGGAGGTTGAGGCTGACGGTAGTTTGTTTATCATCGACTTTAAGACTGGGGCTAGTGCGATAAGTGTCAAAGAGGCGAGTACGAATCTGCAGTTGGCGAGCTATCAAATCGGCATAGCTGAAGGTGGCTTTACTCAAAGCACAATCAGTGCAGGTGCAGAGCTTGTGTACCTGGGTACCGACTCTACTAATGCAACGCTTCGATCTCAGAGCCCTATCGCCGATGAGATTGAGGCGACAAAGACAAAACTCAATGAGATCGCTGACGGTATGGGTGGAGCCAGATTCTTTGCGACAATAAACAAGCGCTGTAAAGGCTGCCCAGTGCGTAAATCCTGCCCAGTTCAAAGCGATGGACGCACGGTGATCTCATGAATCTAGTCGCTCAGTACTCACCGAGTGAGATCATCGCCAAACTACAAGCTCATCCAAAGTTTGGTTCGACGATTCAACCGATCACCCCACATCAAAGTGAGATTATCAGTAGTGCTCTAGAGCCTGCAGTGGTCATTGCAGGTGCTGGTTCAGGTAAGACCGAGACGATGAGTAATCGAGTTCTTTACTTAGTGGCCAATGGTCTTGTCACACCTGATCAAATCTTAGGTCTGACCTTTACTCGTAAGGCGGCAGGAGAGTTATCGGTTCGCATCCGAAAGCGTCTGCGCCAACTTTCACAGCTACCAGAGTTCAAACACATTACTTCAACTAGCACTGCGGTCACTACTTACCATTCTTATGCAGCGAAATTACTGAGTGAACATGCGATTCGATATGGGATTGATGCCGATGCTCAGCCTTTAGGTGAGGCTGCAATCTGGCAGATTGCATCAGATGTTGTGCGCAACTGGTCTGATGATTCATATCGCAATCAAAGCGCGGTCAGTACCGTTATCAAGGATTTACTTGGTCTATCAAAGTTGATGCTGGAGCATCAAGTAAAGGCCGCTGATATTCAAATGATCGGTGATCAGATACTAAGTGAGCTCGCTCGGCTCTGCGGTGCGCGCAATGAGGAAGTTCGCAAGGTCGAGCAGGCAATGCTCCAACGCGCCTCACTCTTGCCGATGGTCGATCTCTTCATGCAAAGGCGTAAGGCGGCAGGTGAACTCTCCTTCGATGATCAGATGTCATTGGCCGCCGATATCGCGCAAAATTTTGAAGATGTCGGTGCCCTTGAGCGAGGAAAATATCGAGTTGTCTTATTAGATGAGTATCAAGACACATCACAGTCACAGGTGCGTATGTTGTCATCTCTCTTCGGTAATTTAGTCAGTGAAACGGGACATCCAGTCATGGCCGTTGGTGACCCGTCACAGGCTATTTATACCTGGCGTGGTGCATCGGCGGGCACTATGGCATCTTTCACCAAGTATTTTCCTAAGAGTGATGTGCAAAAGGGGGCGAGCGAGTTCACGCTACCGAGGACTTTCCGCAATGACGTGATGATCTTGGCGGTGGCAAACCGCATTAGTGATCAGATCACATTAGAGGGTGGGCAACAGGTCGTAAAGCTTGAGGCTAGAACTGGTGCCGGCAAAGGTGAGGTCGCTTACGGGGTCTTTGAAACTATTGAGGCAGAGGCTGTAGCAATCGCAGAGTATTTGAAAAGTAAGTGGAGCCCCGAATCAGGTAAGAGTGCAGCGGTATTAGTTCGATCGCGAGTACAGATCACTGCGATTGAAAATGCGCTGCGTACACACGGTCTACCCGTTGAAGTCATCGGTATCGGGGGATTGATTCATATTCCAGAGGTCGCCGATGTCGTGTCAATGCTCAAAATAATAACAAATCCCGATGCGGGCTCGGCTCTCATGCGCCACCTCAGCGGTCCGCGGATTAATTTAGGTCCACGCGATATTGCAGCTCTAGGTGGATTCAGCCGTGACCGAGCCAGGGCTTTGCATGCAGATTCAAAGAGTTTTATCAAAAAGATTGCCGCTGGTAATCCAGATCAATTGGAGGCCGATGATCAGTTCTCGGGTTCAATCATCGATGCCTTGGATGAGATTGTAGACGCCAAGAGAAGTGAGTTCAGCGAAATCGGTTTTCAGCGCTTGCTGCGCTTTGCAGGAGATATTCGCCGTCTACGCTCGCGTGCAGGAGGAGAGATCTCCGATCTCATCACTGAGATAGAGGAGTATTTAACATTGGAGAGTGAGATAACGCTGCGCGATGGATCAGCGATCGGACGCAGACATCTCGATCGCTTCCTAGACGAAGCGGCAAAGTTTGAGCGCAGTGGAGGCTCTATCGGAGCATTCTTAGAGTGGCTTGATGTCGCCTCCAATACCGAAGGTGGTCTCAAGGCCGGGGCCCCGGAGATTCGCCGTGATGTAGTGCAGATTTTGACGATTCATATGGCTAAAGGAGCAGAATGGGATGTGATCGCAGTACCTGGCCTGGCCGAAGGAACATTCCCAGGTAATAAGACGAGTGATCCAGATAATTGGCTCAAGAATGAGAAACATATTCCCTTCCCATTGCGTGGGGATGCACGCGAGCTCCCTGAGTTCTCATTGCAGGGTATTGATAAAAATAGTGATGCGGCTAAGGTTATAAAAGATTTTGGTTCACGCTGTGTTGAAAATATCAAGATACGTGAAGAGATGCGCTTGGCATACGTCGCAGTAACTCGTGCCAAGTCACACCTCATCTGTACAACATCACGGTGGCGAGATGGAACTAAACCCGTTGAACCCAGTGAAATCTTTTACCTCATCGCAGAAGTCGCTAGCGCACTCGGTGGATCTATGATTTCGCAGATACCGGCTCCGCAAGATGGTGCACAGAATCCAACGCATGAAAGGCCAGAGAGTGCTATCTGGCCCTTTGATCCATTAGGTAACAGGCGCCCTGCATTTGACGCTGCAATCACTGCAGTGAATGAGAGCCCAGCACATTCACTAGATTACGTGGGTGATATCGAGATTGATTCTTGGATACATGATGCCAAGGCTTTGATTACTGAGCACGAACAAAAGGCGAACTACTCACTTGAGGTCGCACTGCCACCACGGATTTCAACGTCTACTCTGGTCGCACTACATGCAGATCCTGTGGCACTTGCACTCAATATTCGTCGCCCTATGCCAAGAGCGCAGGATCAATACTCACGTCGCGGCACCGCCTTTCACTTGTGGGTAGAGCGTCAGTTCACGGATGCTGCAACACTCTTTGGCGATGAGTACTTGGATTATCTAGATCCACTGGATGATGATTCAAAGCTCGAGGATCTAAAAAAAGCCTGGTTATCGAGCGAGTTTGCCCAGCGCACGCCTGTGAAAGTGGAGGTTCCCTTCGAAACCACTATTGCAGGGGTATTAATTCGTGGCCGCATCGATGCCGTATATGCAACCCCGACAGGCTTTGAGGTCGTGGATTGGAAGACTGGATCTGTGCAGTTGGGCCATTCTGCTGCGGTGCAGTTAGCCATGTATCGCCTGGCCTGGGCAAAATTATCGGGCGTTGATATCTCAACTGTGAGTGCGGCATTTCACTATGTGCCGACATCAGTGACCGATCGCCCAGCGGATCTTCTCGATGAATCAGCCTTGATCGCCCTCGTTGCAGGTATCCAAGAGAAGGGTTGATGAACTTACTTACGCTACATCAATCTCGATTTGTAATGGTAAGTGATCACTGATACCTGCATGGGGATAGGTGATGTGTCTGACATCTTTAGCCCTTAATCCCTGTGAGAGAAAGAAGTCGATCTGAAGTTTTGGATACCAACTGGGAAATGTCCGTAAAGCGGCAAGTGAGTGCCACTTGAGACCACGCACAAAGAGCGCAAAGGGAATATTCATATCTCCCATGATAAGAATCTTTGCAGGATCGGTAACACCCAATGTGAATGCCCAGCGCTTGATCTTCGTCAACTGTGCAAAGTTAAAAAATGGTACAAATGAAAGATGGGTATTTATAACTAGCCATCCATTTTCCAGTACACCAGCTAAGGCACTGCGCGGATGATCGCGCACATAAACATATTTGAGTTTTCCATCAACTGGAAAGGCCATAAAAACTCCGATGGGAGAGCCTTTGAACTCCAATCGATGCCATGAGCGCACTGGAATTTTTGAGACGATACCAATTCCATAACCAGGCGGTGCAATCTGGCTTTTATCTGTCACGATCTTCTCATCACTTGCATTGAGATTTCGCCAATCATCATCTGGTGAACCCATAAGTGATGGTGCAAAGGCCCAGTGCGCAGCACCCATCATGGTTGCGATATCTCCGACTTGATTGTGGCCCCCTGAGCGAGCTAATAGGTAATCAACCTCCTGAAGGCCAATGAGATCACTCTGAAGCTTTGAGATTTGCTCCCGTAAAAGAGCGAGATTATCGGCCTCTTTATCTGGAGGGATCGCCTGCGCATGAAGCAGATTCCATGATGTTATGCGCACGGAGCGATGCTAGTAGTCTGACCCCTCCCATGAGCGCACGAAACCAATCACTCTCACCCATCGATAGAGCTAGCGATCTACGTAGCGATGCGGGAAAGTTGGCCCTGCTCTGGGGATCTGCGAAGATTTTGATGGTTATCGATGGTCATATTGCTGTCACCGATGCCTCGCTGCGCTTTTTAAATGCCGAGAGTGTCACCGCACTTTTAACATCCTTTGAGGTTGGTGAGCGCTACTTCTTGGGCCGAGCTCGAGATGGTGAGCAGGCATATTTTGCCTGGCACACATCATGGATTAATCCACCAGAGGATGAAGCAGCCAAGTTTGAGGGCCTTCGAACTCTGCGCGAAGTTGGTGGAGATTTAGACGAGATCGAATTGACCCTTGGTATGCATGCAGTGGGATTGAGTAACTGGCATACGACACATCCTCGCTGCGCACGGTGTGGGGCGCAAACCCTTAGTGATTTAGGTGGCAGCGTTCGAGTATGTGTCGCTGATTCATCTCAACACCATCCGCGCACAGATCCTGCCGTCATCGTCTTAGTAAAAGATGCCACCGATCGAATTCTGCTCGGACATCAAAGTATCTGGCCCGAAAAACGTTTCTCTACATTTGCAGGCTTTGTCGAGCCAGGTGAATCATTTGAGGAGTGTGTTTCACGTGAGGTCTTTGAAGAGGCTGGCATCTACTGCAATGACATCAACTACTTACGATCACAATCGTGGCCATTTCCTGCCTCCATCATGATCGCATTCGAAGCGATCACAGATCATCCAGAGACGGCAAAGCCCGATGGTGTGGAAATCTCACAGATACGCTGGTTTAGTCGTGATGAGATGAAGGTGGCTATCGCTAGTGGAGATTTACTCCTTCCTCCAAAAATCTCAGTTGCACGCAAGATGATCACAGGTTGGTACACAGCTGCAGCGGGATTTGTCGCCAGTGATTTATCTGGTGGCGAAAGTTGGAGACCGTGATCAAAAACTCTCTCATCTTCTATTCGACTGGCATCAAGATCACCGGTGGGTGGAGAGAATGACTAATGAGCTGCGCGCCGAAGAGATTCTCGAGGCATTAGATAACGAACAGCGGGCAGTCGCACTTGCTACACGTGGTCCAGTCTGCGTCATCGCAGGCGCCGGCACAGGAAAGACCCGTGCAATTACACATCGCATCGCCTATGCCGCAGCGATTGGGACCATGGATCCGCACAAGGTCTTGGCCCTTACATTTACCGCACGCGCCGCTGGTGAGATGCGTATGCGACTTCGCTCATTAGGTGTGCCTGCCGTTGCTGCGCGCACGATTCATGCCGCAGCACTCAAGCAGCTCACCTTTTTCTGGCCACAGGTCTTTGGTGGGCGCACCCCTGATCTGATTACCACCAAGACGAGTTTTCTCACCGAGGCGATCAAGCGTGCAGAGCTGACGAGAGAGTTATCAATTACCTCACGAGATCTACTGCGTGATCTTGCATCTGAGATCGAGTGGGCCAAAGTCTCCCAGATAGCCCCAACAGATTACTTGTCGCAGCTGAGTGAACGCACAGCAAAACCACGCATCAATGCCGAACAGATTGCAAAGGTATACACGGCATATGAGTCAGTCAAGCACCAAGAGCGGGCGATGGATTTTGAGGATGTACTTCTGCTGACTACAGCGATGATGGAGCAGGAGCGCGAGGTGCGTGAACGAGTTCAAGATCAGTACCGCTTCTTCACGGTCGATGAGTATCAGGATATTTCACCACTGCAGCAGCGATTGATTAACGCTTGGCTTGGCTCTCGTCAGGAGATGTGCGTTGTGGGAGATCCGGCACAGACGATTTACTCCTTCGCCGGTGCCACCCCTGTTTTTTTGAACTCGTTCACTCAGCGATTTCCAGAGGCCGAGGTGATTCGTTTGACCACCGGCTATCGCTCGACACCTGAGATTATATTTATGGCTAATAGCATTTTACGCAAAGCCCAGATGGGTCAAGAGTTAGTCGCCCTCAATGATCATGGTGATAAGCCATCTGTCGATGCATTCAAAGATGAGAGCGCCGAGATTGCTGGTATCGTCGATTGGATCAAGCAGTTATTGAGCCAGGGAACTCAGGCGCAAGAGATTGCAGTGCTCGCGCGTACCAATAGCCAGCTCAATACTCTTGAGCGCGCTATGAATATCGCACAGTTGCCGTATCAGATCCGCAACAGCGATCGCTTCTTTGATCGCTCTGATGTCCGTGAGTTTTTGAAGATCGTGCGCAACGCTTCGGTGATTCCAACGCAGGGTGTGTCTTGGCTAGATGAGCTTCGCACCCTGGCACAACCCTTCCTGACTGGGGCGCATATCGATGGGATTGCTGCACTCCTGCATTTGGCCCGTGAGCTAGATGGCGATAGTGGCTTCACGCCCAAAAACCTGCGCACATATTTGCGCGAGCTAGAGGATCGCGTCCAACAAAATAATCCTCCAACAATGCCAGTCACGACTCTTGCTACCCTGCACGCCGCTAAGGGCCTTGAATGGGAGCGAGTTTTCCTCATGGGAGTGAGTGAGGGCCTATTACCGCTTGAAAACTCATCAACTAGCAGTGATCAGGCATCAATTGATGAGGAGCGCAGATTGTTCTATGTTGGAATCACGCGCGCAAAGGTGGATCTGCATCTGAGCTATCGTGGAAAGCCATCACGCTTTCTCGTCGAGTCCGGCCTTGTAAGCGCCTAACTCACGGGCAAAATCGATTTTTTCAGCCTGCGATTTAATGGATTTGCACAAAGCTCAACCCATGCTTTACCCTTTAACTTCCTTCATTTCCTGGCGAAATAAGGATGAGTAGAAAGGGAGTAACGAATATGTCTCAAGCATCATTCGTACCAGCACAGGCAATGCCTTCTGCTGTAATTCCTTCTACCCACACCCATAAGCGCACATCTTGGCATAGCACTACGCCTGCATTTTATGCAGCGTTTTATGCCGGATATGAGGCCAGTGGTGGTTCTACTCGATAACACTCGAATAAGAACAAGAAGCCAAGGGCCTCGAATCCACAAAGGATTCGGGCCCTTTTTCATTACCCGAGAACAACTAACTACTAAGAACTAAAACCAACTAGGAACAACCGGAGCACTATCAAAGAGAGAGAAGAGGTGAGGACGATGAGCGTTCTCTTCAGCGAACTACTAGTACCAGGCTGGGCAGATGAGAAGATCGGGTTGGATGCCGTAACTGGCACATACAGCGATGGCTCTTCATTTAATCTTCCCTGCCATACGGCAGATCCTGAGATCTTCTTCTCTGAAGAGGAGCTTGCGATCACAGAAGCCAAGTCGCTCTGTGGTGGATGTCCCGTGCGCGCACAGTGCTTAGAGGGTGCAATATCTCGCAAAGAGCCGGCCGGTGTATGGGGAGGCGAACTATTTGAAGATGGTCGTGTCATTTCTCGCAAACGCAAAGCCGGTCGCCCAAGTGCGATCGAAGTTGCCGCTCGCGAGGTAAGTGCACCTATTCAAAAGATACCTTCGCTACCAGAGGTCGCTTCTCCTGCCTCTAGTGAATCAGCGCGTAGAGAGAGTGCTGCGTAGGTTTCTTAACTTGCGAAGAGATTCATATTTGTCAATGATGGCCAAAGGGCAAAGAGAATTGAGATTGGCAGGATGAGAAAGACGACAGGAATCATCATCGATATTTCGGCCTTGCCAGCAGTGGCCATGATGATATTACGCTGATTGGCGCGTGCCTCTACAGCATGTCGCGATAAAACTTCAATTAAAGGTGCCCCACGAAGGGTTGCAGTGATTATCGCATCTATAAATCTGCGGATCATTATGGATTTAATACGGCGGCCCATAGCATCAAGACTCAAATGAAGTGGTTCACCAGCGCGTACGGCCATAACAACTACAGCAAATTCTCTCGATAGTTCACCATCTGCGGAATCTGCGATACGTAGTATCGCACTCATTGGAGTTTCTCCAGCTGCAATAGCTAATGTAAGCATCTCCACTATTGCAGGGAACTCGGCCTCAATCAATTGGCGCCGCTTCCTCACTCGGGTGGTTAAATCCCTATCAACAAAAACGAAGAGTAAGGATGCGATGAGAGTAGCCATTAGCAAGCAGGTAAGAAGTGAATGATTAGAGATGAGAACTAAGACCATCACTATTGCCGCGCTCGCTGCGCAGTAACCAAATTGACGAATCCGAAAATCCTGATAATCGTGCTCACTACTGAGCCCAAGCTCCTCTAAACGGAGATGGATACCACTTTTGTCATGAGTTCTTCCTGCGCTTGCTTTAGCTCGGCTCTCTAACTCTTTAAAGGAATCACCCTGTGAATCCAGAGCAAGGAGTAGTCCACCAGGAATAGCCAAAAGCATTGCAATGAGGATGATCGTCATCACTATTGGCCACCATGTTGTGTGCCAGTGAAAATTCGGGGCGAAGAGGGTAGGCGACCTAAACGATCCATCCATAGATATGCGATTGCAGTCATAAGTAAGCCTGCAATGAGAATCGCTGCACCAGTAGAAGTTGAATATGCAATGACAGTGCTAGGTTGAGTCGAAAGCAAGAGAAGCAGAATCCACGGCGCCACCGCCGATAGGTGTGCAGAGTTTTTAATCCATCCATGTTTTACTTCTATCTCTCGCCGTAACGCTAAATCCTGGCGAAGAAAATCCCCAAGAGTTCGAAGAATTGCTAATAGTTCGCCCCCACCTAAGGCTTTAGAGATCAATAATGCTTCGAAAATCTGATCACTTCCATGGTGATGGAAGTGATCCTTCAACGCCTTTATTGCTTCACTGACATCACCATGGCGATAGAGAGAGGATCGGAATTGCGCGAAGGCCGGTCGGAGGATTTCAGGGCCACGAGTTGAGAGTCCAGCTAGTGATTCAGTTAGAGATAGGCCCGATTGGATACCAGACATTAAGTGGTCGATAACCTCAGGCCATACGGCGACAAGTGCTGACTCATTCTGCAGATTCTTGCTTCGTAAAGTAACGAAGGTAATACCGGCGATGAGTGCACCAAATGCAAGTGCGATAGAGATTGACTCTGTGCCCAGATAAATAACTGCAATAGTTAAAGAGGAGAGGGCAACGGTACGGATTTTGATTTTCACTGGCGCCACCAAGTGGAGAGGGGTACTCCTATTGCTGTGAACTTATCGGCATGTGGAAGTGTTCCAATTCCACGCTCATACTCAAGTCCATTCCAGGTCCACAAAGTTTCAATTTCAGCACGATCGTTCTCAGATCGACCAGTGAGAGCAGATATCTCTTTGATACGCCGTATTCCATTCTGATCAAGCGATACATGCACGATAAGATCAAAGGCAGATGCAACGGTTGGAGCAATAAACTTATGAGAGATATTTTCACCGGCTAAGAGTGGAAGAGTCTGTAGCTTGATAATCGCATCACGAGGAGAGTTAGCATGGAGAGTACCCATGCCAGGCAAGCCAGAATTCAGCGCGATTAGCAGATCTAACGCCTCGGCCTCGCGGACTTCACCGACGATTATTCGTGATGGGCGCATACGTAGTGACTCTTTGATCAATCTGCGCAGTGGAATCTCACCCTCACCTTGAAGATTTGGACCTCGGGTTTGCAGTGCGACAACATCGGGTAGCTGTGGACTGAGTTCAAATACCTCTTCGATTGTTACTACGCGTTCTGTACGGGGGATTGCCCCTGCTAAAGCGTTGAGCATTGTGGTTTTACCTGCCTGTGTACCGCCACTTACTAGGATGTTTAATCCGGCACGCACTGAATTTTTGAGTGCCGTTGCAATGAATCCCGTCATCACTTCGCGCTCGACTAGATCATCGATACCTAAGTTACGCATGAGATGCTTTCGAATATTGACGGCCCAGTGCGCAGCTGTTATCTCTGGGATTACAACGTGTAGACGGCTTCCATCGGGCAGTCGGGCATCGACAAATGGATGGGAGAGATCCAAGCGGCGACCGCTCCACATCAGTGCACGCTCAACAATGTTGCGGACATCCTCTGAGGTAAGCAAGAGATTAGTCAACTCACTCTTACCAGAGCGTGCGATAAATATACGCTCAGGTGCATTAATCCAAATCTCTTCAATTGTTGGATCGCTCATAAAGGGTGCCAGAGCGCCAAAGGTAATATCTATATCTAACTCCATGTGGGAACCCTAGGTCTGTGACTGAGAGTTACGTTGAGCAGATTCTCAAGGCGTGGATAAAGCCGCCTTATCTAATCGGTTGAGTATCTTCAAACCACTCTCACCTGGTAGTGAAGTCACCATAGAGAGGTAGATGTGTAATGTGTGATTAACCAAGAGTGATGGTGTGGCGTAGAGCCGGGTGATCAAACGCTGGGCGGCAATCTCCCCCTCACTTACTAAAACTACGCACTCATTAATACCTAGTCGACCGATGCACTCTGAGCCTCTGGTTAGTGTGCGAAGCTCACACGAGAAGTGCAGGATATCTTCGGCGCTAACAGGGCGGGTCTCTGTGCTGGTGAGCTTTTTCGCAAAGACAATTTTGACGAGGCTGAAACTAAGCTGCGTGCGCAGCGATAGTGCGACCTCACGTCTTAGCTGCTCATAGAAAAATGGTGGGGCCGCTAATTGTGTCTGCGAATCATGGATTCCATCGTGGGAGAAAAGTGGGCTCAGCCCATGTAATTGAGTTAATCTCTCCTCCATGACACAGGATCCTGCCAAGGCGGCCAAGGCCCGCGCAGTAGTGGCATCCCTACTGATTGTTGAGGCCGTTGTGGTGGCGGCTCTTGGTTTGTGGTTAGTAGTTTTGGCCATGCGAGCGGAATCCTTTAATTTTCTTACTTTTCTCGGTGACCTACTCTTTGTTATCTTAGGCAGTGGCGGATTAGTCGGTGCTGCAGTTGCATATCGTCGCGGTAAATACTTTGGTAGGGCCCCTGCAGTGTTAGCTAATTTGATTGCACTCGGTGTTGTCTCATATCAAGTCCAAGAGGGCCTTTGGATCATCGCCATTCCATTGGCTTTACTGGCCTCTGCAACTCTGGTCGCAGCCCTGCGCGCCACTCCGCAATAGGTTGCCTGCAGGGTGTGGCCAATCTCGCGCCATGGGGCCTAGATTCTCGTTTCAAGCATGCGGGCACTGCCGATAGGCTTGCACCAGTTCTCTCCAAGTGAGGAGTTTGCCAGTGTCGGCACAGGATTTCGGTGCAAATGATTGGCTCGTCGATGAGATGTACGAGCATTATTTAGCAGACCCTTCATCCGTTGACCCAGCGTGGGGGGAGTACTTTAAAAATAATAAACCAGGCTCCTCTCCGACAAGTCCTGCCTCGCAAGCATCAAAGCCAGTATCAAAGGGTGTGCCACCTGTTCCAAAGGCGCAGAAAATATCTGCACCTGCGGCACCAACTGCACCTGTGGCAGCTTCTATGCCTGCAACGCCACCGACACCGGTTGCATCATCTGTACCGGTTGCATCATTTCAACAACCAATTGTTAGAGAGACAGCGACTCGTCAGCCAACCCCTGCCGATCCAGTCCTCAAACCTGCCCCAGTCTTAAGTACACCCAGTGCCTCAACTCTGGAACCTATTCGGGGCGTATCTGCCCGGGTAGTTCAAAGTATGGAGGCATCGCTATCAGTACCGACTGCAACCTCAGTGCGCACGGTTGCAGCAAAGCTAATGATTGATAATCGAATTGTCATTAATAATCATTTGAAGCGTGCTCGGGGTGGGAAAGTTTCATTTACCCACATTATTGCTTATGCGATGATCAAAGCGGTTCGTGCGATGCCTGAGATGAATACATTCTTTGGTGAGTTAGATGGTAAGCCTGCTGCAGGACACCCTGAACACATCAACTTAGGTATCGCGATTGATTTAGTGAAGGCCGATGGATCACGCCAACTACTGGTGCCATCGGTAAAGGGCTGCGAGTCGATGGATTTTGCACAGTTCTTAGGTGCCTATGAGGCGATTATTAAGAAGGCACGTGGTGGGTCTTTGACCGTTGATGACTTTGCTGGCACGACTATGTCAATTACTAATCCAGGCACCATCGGCACTGTGCACTCGGTACCGCGACTTGTACAGGGTCAGGGCTTGATTCTTGGTGTTGGTTCACTCGACTATCCAGCAGAGTTTCATGGCTCAAGTGAGGAGAGCCTGGCGAGAATGGCGATTAGTAAAGTTGTCACACTGACAAGTACATATGACCATCGTGTCATTCAAGGCGCCCAATCAGGTGAATTCCTTCGCCATATGAATGATTATCTATTAGGCACAGATGGCTTCTACGATGAGATCTTCGCAGCGCTTCGAATCCCGTATGAGCCGATCCGTTGGGCGATAGATTTTGAGTTTGGTAAAGACGAGCAGATTAGTAAGACCGCACGGGTTCAACAGTTGATTCAGGCCTATCGGACCTTTGGTCACTTAATGGCCGATATCGATCCACTTGAATACGCTCAGCGCTCACACTCAGATCTAGATGTTGTTACACATGGTTTGACGCTCTGGGATCTGGACCGAGAGTTTGCAACTGGTGGATTTGGTGGCGCTGCCTTCATGCCACTGCGAAAGATTCTAGGGATTCTGCGTGACTCGTACTGTCGCACAGTGGGCGCTGAGTATATGTACATCGAAAATCGCGAAGAGCGTCAGTGGATACAGACACACATCGAAGTTGGTACACAGAAACTTGCTCCAGAGGAGAACCTGCGGATCCTACGTAAACTCAACAGTGCTGAGGCCTTCGAGAGCTTTTTACAGACCAAGTTCGTTGGGCAAAAACGCTTCTCACTCGAAGGTGGCGAGTCGGTAATTCCATTACTTGATGCCGTTTTATCTGGTGCGGCAGATCAAGGATTAGATGAGGTTTGTATCGGTATGCCGCATCGTGGACGTTTGAATGTTTTGGCAAATATCGCAGGAAAATCACATGGACAGATCTTTCAGGAGTTTCAAGGTCATTACGCCGATAATCAAGTTCATGGATCGGGAGATGTGAAGTACCACCTTGGTACTGAGGGGATTTTCACCTCTCATGCTGGTGCCACGACCAAGATTTATCTCGCCGCAAACCCTTCACATCTTGAGGCAGTCAATCCAGTATTAGAGGGAATTGTCCGTGCCAAGCAGGATATGTTAAATGTCAAGAACGCCTTCTCAGTGCTTCCAGTCCTGCTCCATGGCGATGCATCTTTTGCTGGGCAGGGTGTGAACGCTGAGGTATTGCAGATGTCCCAGCTTGTCGGCTATCGCACGGGTGGAACGATTCATATCGTTGTCAATAATCAAGTTGGATTCACGACATCACCTAGTGCATCGCGGACATCGACGTATTCGACTGATTTCGCAAAGATAATTCAGGCTCCAGTCTTTCACGTCAATGGTGATGACCCCGAGGCGTGTGTACGTGTTGCTCGCTTAGCCTTTGAGTACCGACAAGAGTTTAACAAAGATGTTGTTATCGATATGGTTTGCTACCGGCGTCGTGGACATAATGAGGGTGATGAGCCGAGCTTCACGCAGCCAATGATGTACAAGTTGATTGATGCCAAGCGTTCGACCCGCACTTTATATATTGAAGCTCTCATTGGTCGTGGTGATATCACCCCCGAACAGGCCGAAGAGGTTGCACGGGATTATCAAAGCCAACTTGAAGCCGTATATGCAGCGGTCAATAATTTAGAGGCGCAGACAGATCCAAACTTCAAGGTGCCTGTTGCCCCCTCAGCCCATGAGACTGAGACTGCAATCTCAGAGTCACTCGCGCATGAAATCGCAGCGACCCAATCCTCTATCCCTGAGGGATTTACAGTGCACCCAAAGCTGCTTCCACAGTTAGTCAAGCGGGTTGAATCACTCAACGATAATTCCATCGACTGGTCAACCGGTGAGATGCTCGCCTTTGGTGCACTGCTCAAAGAGGATCTATCTATTCGTCTGGCTGGCCAAGATGCAAGACGTGGAACATTTAGTAATCGTCATGCCGTGATCATTGACAAGGAAAATGGCAATGAATGGACACCTCTTCGGGCGCTCAATAAGGATGAAAACCATTTCTTTGTCATCGACTCATTGCTGAGTGAGTATGCAGCAATGGGCTTTGAATATGGTTATAGCGTGCAACGTGAGGATGCATTAGTCCTATGGGAAGGACAGTTTGGTGATTTTGCAAATGGAGCCCAGACGGTGATTGATGAATTCATCTCCTCTGCCCTTCAAAAATGGGGAGAGCGCTCCTCACTGGTCCTTTTGCTCCCTCATGGATATGAAGGTCAAGGCCCAGACCATTCCTCTGCACGAATTGAGCGCTATCTACAACTGTGTGCAGAGCAAAATATGACCGTAGCCCAACCATCATCTCCAGCCTCGTATTTTCACTTACTGCGCTGGCATGTGAAGAATCCTGCTCGGCGGCCAATGATTGTCTTCACACCTAAATCAATGCTCCGCCTCAAAGCGGCAGCATCTGCGCTTTCAGATTTCACATCAGGCCACTTCCAGCCCGTAATTCCAGATAACTCTCTGCAAAACGCATCCCGAGTCATCTTCTGCTCAGGAAAGATTTATCACGATCTCATCGCTGAGCGCACAAAGCTCGGTGAGAGCTCAACTGCGATTGTCCGTGTGGAGCTTTTATATCCACTTCCAATTGATGAAATGGTTGCAGAAGCTAATAAGCATCCAAATGCTAACTTGTTGTGGGTACAAGATGAACCTGCAAATCAAGGACCATGGTCACATATTGCACTTCGCACTTCAGAACAACATGGTGGTCATGGATTTGGTTCTCGTATCCTGCGTCGTATTTCTCGCAGAGCAACAGCATCTCCTGCTACAGGAAATCACCACTTGCATGAAGATGAGCAAAAAGCATTGATGCTCGAGGCCTTTACCCGCTAACTCTTTTACTCCTTCGATATCTCAATATGACACGTCCAACAATCTCGTTCGCTGAGATGGGGCCCCAAATACGGGAGTCGCTACTTTCGCTGTTATCGCCCTGAACCCAAAACTTTTCCGCATGCACCTTGTGCAATCGTTTAACAAGAAATACGCCTGGACGCTCCTCACGCTCAATGACGACCATCTTTCCTAAGAGCCGGTCAACAACGGAGGCTGGCAGAGGGGAATCAAACCAAGAGACAAATAGCCAGTCACCATCATTTAACGTGGGCTTCATGGAACTCCCCGTGACCTTGACGGTGCCAAACTTACCCATGGGCGATAGTCTGACACCATAAGTACGGCATCTCATAATGCATAGACGTGCTTAATAGGGGAGAAGAAAATGTTTGAACCAAAAGTAACCGTATACGCGCACTGCGATCTTCCATGTGGTGTCTACGATCCAGCACAGGCAAAGATCGAAGCGCTCTCTGTGAAGGCCTGCATGGAGAAGTATGCAGCCAATAGTGATGCAGATTTTCGCTCACGATCAGTTGCAATCAAGGAAGAGCGTTCACATAAGGTCAAGGAACATCTATGGGTACTCTGGAGCGATTACTTCAAGCCACCACACTTCGAGGCATACCCTCATCTGCACTCACTATTTAATGATGCAACAAAGCTTGCAGGCGCCGCAGGCACAAAGGGAACTCAAGATGTTGCCGTTGCAGATAAATTGATAGCAAAGATCGATGAGATTGCTGAGATTTTTTGGGCCACTAAAAAAGCCTCATAAAGACTTAGCCTTCTTTAATTAGATTAAGAGCAGCGGTGCGTGCGAGAAAAGAGACTCGCTCGACCGTTGCTCTTTTAATTTGTCCCGCTGCGATCTGTCGTTCACCCTCATAGATCTCACATTCGAAAGTCAACTCTCGATTCTCAACTTCAATACAGCGTGAAGTCGCCCGGAGCTCGGCACCGATTTGGGCAGGACTGAGAGAGATAATCTCAATACTGATTGCGATAGTTGTCTCTTCGGGCTCTAAATATTCATCGAGTGAGATGACCGCTGCATGTTCCATCAGATTGATAAGTTGTGACTGATCAACAATCGGAAGATCCCCGACTCCCATTGCAACTGAGGTATCTCCAGGGCGGACTGTCATGACAGAAAAACCAACCGCACCAATAATCTCTTCCGCCGGTTTCATGGCCTATCTCTGGTTATCCTCTGGAGAGTCGTTGAGATAACGAAGCTCTTCAGTGTGTTCGATCGTGATCTCCCTGTGCTCAATATTGCCAAATTCATCTATCTCAATGGAGATCTCAGTCATTGTGAACTCAGTTGTGACACCAGTTGTGAATGCCCCACCCACTTGAGTATGTATCTGCTGATAAATCGAATCATGGAGTTCGATGGGGGCCTCTTCGCAGCATGTCTTGCGCAGGACTTCCTGGATCAAACTACGCATCTTCCTCTCATGGACCAGTTCGGCCTCGCACTCTGGGCACCCTGAGATGTGAATCTCGATGCTTGTAATCATGGGCTGATCAGAATGTCCTTCAAGCAGAAGCACGAAAGAGTTGAGGATCTGATTACAAGGAAGAGCTTCATACTGACTCATGGGCTCTCCTCCTTGGCCGTATCAATTGGCAGAGCAGGTTCGGCTGCACCATCTTTTGATGGCTTGAGCGAGTAGCCCAAATCCTTCGCATAATCAGTTAACCGCTCACGTAGCTGTTTTCTTCCCCTATGGAGTCGGGACATGACAGTTCCCGTTGGGACTGCAGTGATATCAGCGATCTCTTTATATGAAAAACCCTCAACATCGGCGAGATAGACCGCGATCCGAAACTCTTCAGGGATCTCATTTAAGGCACGTTTAATATCGCTATCAGGCAGATTCTCAAGGGCCTCCACCTCTGCAGATTTTCCAAGATTAGATGAGTGTGATGCGGCATCAGCCAACTGCCAATCCTCGATTTCACCACCAAATGTTTGTGGACGTCTTTGATCTTTGCGATAAGTATTGATAAATGTTGTCGTCAATACTCGGTACAACCAGGCTTTCAAATTTGTTCCAGGCTCAAATTGATGGAAAGAGGCAAAGGCTTTTAAGTATGTATCTTGCACCAGATCTTTGGCATCATGTGGATTCTTTGTATAGCGAAGGGCTGCGGCATACAACTGATTCGTAAAGACAAGGGCATCACGCTCAAAGCGGATGGTTCGATCCGCCGAGCTCTCTTTGACTAAATCAGTTGATGTCATTGCGGTGAAAGGCTATCGCTAAAAGAGTGTTTCTGGCTCTCCTAATTCGATGCGCGCCATTAACTCTTGTGAATTTTTGGTAACTGAATTCACTGCTGAAGATACTGGGTGAGCGATAACAATCGATGCCGGTGATGCAACTACCATCGCGGCCCGAAGCTCCTCAACGTCGTTATTCTTGGGGCTCAGCCACTGTGCCCAGCGTTCGCGTGGCATAAAGACGGGCATGCGATTGTGTATATCGGCTAAATCTGCCTGTGCCTCTTGGGTAATAATCGATGCGCTCTCAATAACTAGCCCACTGGGGGCACGCCAACTACTCCAGATACCGGCAATAGGTAACTGCCCACCATCTCGAGAGTGAATGTAAAAGGGCTGCTTGGGTGCAAACCTTCCCAAGGCCGTTGCCCATTCGTAATAGCCCTGTGCAGGAATCAAGCACCGGGTTGATGTGAATGCAGTGCGAAAGGTTGGCTTCTCATGAATCGATTCGCTACGAGCATTTATCGCCCGTGATTGTGATGCCTTAGCCTCATTGAGCTCGCTAAGCCAGGGTGCTATCAATCCCCATGAGACAACTGCCAGAGCAGTTTTACTTCGGTCGGTGGAATCAGATCTGACAATATAGATCGGATTCGTTGGTGCGATATTCCAATTTACAGGCAGTGGTTGTGCTGGTGAGCTTCCTGTCACCTCAAAGCGCTCCATGAGTTCTTGCATATCGGCAGATTGCGCATAACGGCCACACATGTGGAAAGGATAGACTTAGGCAATGCAAAAAAACGATGCCCACTGGCCTGCGATTTTTCGTGGCACACGTCCAGTTGATCTATCCGTCGTCATCCCAGGATCAAAATCCGTTACTAATCGCGCCCTGATTTTGGCTGCACAAGCAAACTCACCATCAATTTTGAGGCGTCCTTTAGTCTCTCGAGATAGTGAGCTCATGATTCAAGGTTTACAAGCCCTTGGAATTGGAATCGTGGAGCAGGATGGATTTGTAAATGGATTACCCGAGTATCAGTTAACCCTTACTCCTGCGACCATGAGCGGTCCAGCCAGAATTGACGTTGGAAATGCCGGCACTGTGATGCGCTTTCTTCCTCCTCTTGCCGCTCTTGCACAAGGTGAGGTTACTTTTGATGGAGATGCACGCTCGTATGAGCGACCACTCGGGCCTGTAATTAAAGCCCTTGAAGAGCTCGGAATCTCAATCGAGCATGCTGGCCGATATAGCTTGCCTATGACACTTCATGGCCAGGGTGCCATCTCCGGTGGCGCGATCACGATCGATGCCAGTGCATCGAGTCAATTCTTATCTGCGCTACTACTAGTTGCATCAAGTTTCAAGAATGGCCTGACTATCTCGCATGTGGGCGATCCTCTTCCCTCTATGCCACATATCGATATGACAGTTGCGATGCTTCGAGATTTTGGGGCAGAGGTAATTATCGATGGTGATGCCCAAACTTGGAGGGTAAAACCAGGGGTACTGCATGGACGCGAATTAGTAATAGAACCGGATCTTTCAAATGCAGCACCGTTTCTCTCCATTGCGATGCTGTGTGGTGGCAGTATTACGATCGCTGATTGGCCTACACGGACAACACAACCAGGGGATCAACTCCGTACGATTCTCGTACGGATGGGCGCTCAGATTTCGATGAGCTCCAAAGGCTTAACACTTACCGGTAACGGTGTCATCCATGGAATCGATATTGATTTACATGATCTCGGTGAGCTCACGCCTTCGATCGCCGCTCTTGCTGTTTTTGCGGACTCACCATCGCATCTGCGAGGAATCGGACATCTGCGTTTGCATGAAACCGATCGTTTAGCGGCCTTGACGCGTGAGATAAATGCTTTGGGTGGAGATGTTGAAGAGAATAAGGACTCACTTCATATAACCCCTGCGCCATTACACGCTGGGATCTTCCATACCTATGATGATCACAGAATTGCGACGGCCGGGGCGGTTATTGGCTTAAAGGTGCCGGGTATCGAGGTTGAAAATATCGCCACAACTCGTAAGACCCTTCCAGATTTCCCTGGCCTTTGGAGCTCTCTTCTCACATGAGAAAGCGACTGGGTAGATTATGAGTCGGCGCGAATACGACGAATCCGATGCACGTATCAGGCCAGCTCGTGGTACCCGTCCTCGAAGTAAAGATCGTCCAAGCCATAGTGGTGCGATTACCGCGTTAGTCACTACGGTCGATCGAGGGCGACAGACGTGCATCACTGATGATGGATTAGTAATCACTGCGATGCGCGCCCGCGAACTTGGACCTAAATCTGTAGTTGTCGGTGATGTCGTCTCGATCGTCGGTGATGTCTCTGGAGAGCAAGGCTCCTTAGCGCGAATCGTGGCGGTAAATGAGCGCCGTAACTCCTTGAGTAGAACTGTCGATGATGCGGCACAGGTTGAGCGCACTATCGTTGCAAACATTGATCAACTGGTAATCGTCGTCGCGGCAACAAATCCCGAACCACGAAGAGGTCTGATTGATCGCTTCTTAGTCTCGGCATTCACTGAGGGAATCACTCCAAAGTTAGTTGTGACTAAGACTGATCTTGGAGTGATTCCAGAGTTCTTAGCCCAGTATGCAAAGTTAGATGTAGAGATTCTTCACACCGCAATAAAGTCTGAATCAAGACAACTAGATGTGCAGGCTTTGCACGCAATGCTTGAAGGGAAAATTTCGGTATTGGTTGGACACTCAGGTGTCGGTAAGTCAACTTTAATAAATGCCTTAGCACCCGAGGCCGAACGCTTGACTGGTGAGGTGAACTCTGCGACTGGTCGTGGTCGACACACATCATCGAGTGCCATTGCTCTACCTCTTGCAGGTAGCGATGGATGGATCATTGATACTCCTGGGATACGGGCCTTTGGACTATCTCATATCGACACAGCCCGAATCGTGGACGCCTTCACTGATTTATCTTTAGTCGCGGCAAACTGTCTCTCTAACTGTTCACACTCTGAGAGCTCCTGTTTATTGGATGAGTGGGCTGCGCCACATGGTGTCATTGACATGGAACGAAGCGCACGCTTGATGAGTCTTCGCTCGTTGCTGAGTGTCAAAGACGAGGCGGTCCAGGGCATAGAGGATTAAGATTGAATCACTATGACAAGGGATTCAGTGCGCTATAGCGATGATTTGGCCCTTGCACATCTCTTGGCCGATCTGGCCGATACGATGGCATTAGAGCGATATCAATCTATAGATTTGGTGGTAACGACCAAGCCAGATAACACTCCTGTCACTGATGCTGACCGTGCAGTAGAAAACGCCATTCGTTCCATGCTTGCAAAACATCGCCCTGATGATGGCTTGTTAGGTGAAGAGTTTGGTAGTGATATCTCTGGCGCAAAGCGCTACTGGGTCATCGATCCAATCGATGGTACAAAAAACTTTATGCGCGGTGTGCCGACATGGGCCTGCTTGATCGCACTCGTAGAGGTCTCAGATGATGGAGTACAAGAGGTAGTAGTTGGTATAGCAAGTTCACCTGCTCTTTCTCGTCGCTGGTTCGCCTCCTGCTGCGCCGGAGCTTTTGTGAGCTTTAATGGAGTGGTGAGAAAACTCGCTGTCTCTGCGGTGGGCTCTCTCTCCGATGCATCGATTGCATACTCGGATTTCAATGGTTTTGGCGACAGGCTTGGGCCCTTTAATGAACTTCTCACTCAGGCATGGCGCACGCGAGGTATTGGAGATTTCTGGTCACATATGTTGGTTGCAGAGGGCGCAGTGGATGTGGCAATTGAACCAAGCCTTGCAGTCTGGGACATGGCGGCCTTAGACATCATTGTGCGCGAGGCTGGTGGCAGATTCACGAACATAGCTGGTGAGCCAGGCCCATTCGCAGGTAGCGGTGTCTCGACGAATGGTGTCCTACATGAGGATGTCATTGCTAAGTTGAACCCATGAGCAGTGTCCTAGAGCCAATCACTCTTTCAATCGAAGGTATGACATGTTCATCATGTGTAAATACCGTAGAAAAGGCCTTGAACTCAGTCGAGGGAGTCAGTGCGACAATTAACTTTGCGACAGAGACTGCTCACATTTTGGCACCGGCCGATATGTTGTCAGCGGAGCTCATAAAAATCGTGGAAAAAGCCGGGTATAAGGCTGCTCCACTTCGTGATGGACAATCTGTGACACTGCACAATAAGAAATCTGCACGGGCGTTGTTCTTCGCATTTATCTTTGCCGTTCCTGCCGTAACGATCTCAATGGTCATGGACTGGCATCACCACATTGATATGTGGATCATCTCCCAAGTCGACTCATTCGGGATCTCACGACCTTTATATTCACCGACAGCCTGGCTTGTCATCGCATTGAGTGCGCCAGTTGTCGCATTTGTTGCTTGGCCGATTCACAGGGCCGCTCTGCGCAACTTGAAACATCCAACGATGGATAACCTGATCTCTCTCGGCTCACTCGCCGCATTCACATGGTCCATCTATGCAAATGCAACGGGTAAGGGTGATGTATATACAGAGGTCGCTGCAGGTGTCATATTCTTTGTCATCCTCGGGCGCTATTTGGAGACTCGTGCAAAGTCGCGGGCAGGCGCAGCCTTATCCTCACTACTCGCCTTGGGTAGTAAAGAGGTAACTATTGTCCGTGGCGGATTCCCGCTCATCGTTCCGATCGAGCAGTTACAGATTGGTGATGAGTTTGAAGTGCTGCCAGGTGGACGTATCGCAACCGATGGAATCGTCGTAAAGGGTGAGAGCGCCGTCGATAACTCTATGCTCACTGGAGAGTCAAAACCGATAGATGTTCGCCCAGGATCCCTAGTCATTGGAGCCTCTCTTAATCACAACGGTCGATTGATTGTACGAGCAACAAGAATCGGTAGTGATACCGAGCTTGCACGCATCACAGCCATGGTTATTAGCGCTCAAGGTTCGAAGGCACCGATACAACGCCTTGCCGATCGTATTAGTTCGAT
>JABMMN010000034.1 GCA_013205535.1 Candidatus Planktophila sp. | reverse complement strand
CTTGAACCCCTAATCCCTTGCGGGAACTAACACCTCAAGCTAGCGCGTCTGCCAATTCCGCCACCCGGACTAAGGGTTGGGCAAGGATAGCAATTGGATGAGAGAATTGCGAAATGACTCCTACTCAAGGCCTTGAAGAAGAAGTAGTTCGTATCTGCCAAGATTTGATAAGAATTCCTAGTGTGAATTTCGGTGAAGGAAAGGGCAATGAGAAAGAGGTAGCAGAGTATGTAGCCGCCTCGCTCGAGGAAGTTGGAATCAAAACAACGATTTATGAATCCGCGCCAGGGCGTTGTAACGTCATGGCAAGAATCTCAGGTCGTGACTCCTCGCGTCCAGGTTTGGTTGTTCATGGACATTTGGATGTTGTACCTGCAAATGCCGACGACTGGAGCGTAAATCCCTTTTGCGGTGACATCATCGATGGCTTCATCTGGGGTCGAGGCGCAGTTGATATGAAAAATATGGATGCGATGATCATTGCGACTGTGCGGGATTGGTCGCGAACTGGGTACGTACCTCCTCGCGATATTGTTCTCGCGTTTTTTGCAGATGAGGAGGCGGGTAGCATTCTTGGTTCTCATTGGATGGTCGATAAGCATCCCGAACTCTTCTCTGGCTGTAGTGAAGCCATCTCTGAAGTGGGTGGATTTTCGGTAACTGTGGCAGATGGTAAAAGGTTTTATATGATCGAGACGGCGGAAAAAGGCATTCACTGGATGAAATTAACCGCGCATGGAAAGGCTGGACATGGCTCGGTCATGAATCAAGAGAACGCTTTAACTCGTTTAGCCGAGGCCGTTGCAAAGATTGGTAATCATGAGTGGCCCCAGCGCTATAGCACGACCGTTAAGAATCTTTTGAAGAAGGTCGCCTCTGTAACTGGCAAGGCCTACGACGAAAAAGATCTTCGCCCTTTGTTATTGGAGATTGGCTTTGCAGCTCGGATGATAGGGGCAACACTCCAGAACACAGCGAATCCGACGATGCTGGAGGCAGGTTATAAAGCAAACGTGATTCCTGGATCGGCGAGTGCCGTGATTGATGGTCGCTTTATCCCTGGCTTTGAAGATGAGCTGAACGAAACGATTACGCAACTCGTTGGTCCCCATGTGAGTGTCGAAACGATTGCGCGAGATATTGCTTTGGAGGTCCCGTTTGAGGGCGATCTTGTCGATGCGATGTGTGCGGCGATAATCAAAGAGGATAGTCAAGCGATACCTGTGCCATATCTGATGAGCGGGGGGACTGATAATAAAGCGCTAGCGAAGTTAGGAATTATTGGATATGGATTTTCGCCTCTTAAACTTCCCGAAGATTTCGATTTTGTTGCGATGTTTCATGGCGTAGATGAGCGAGTTCCAGTCGAGGGCCTCACCTTTGGGGCTCGAGTTCTCAAAGATTTCTTAGAGAATTCTTAAACACTTATATCGTTCAGAGCGCTGCGGACGACATCGGGTAAGGAGATCTCTTCACTTTTGAGAATTCCTCGAAGTTGGGCGCCAGATCGTGCCCCGATTATCGCGCTAGTAATTCCGGGGGCATCTCTCACCCAAGCCAGGGCGACCTCGAGTGGCGAATAACCTAAACCAGAGGCTGCGACGGCAACGGCTTCAACTATTCGGGCACTGTGTGCATCCAAATATGGCTCTATATGTTTTGCAAAATGCGGTGCTGCCCCACGTGAATCACTTGGTATTCCATTTCGATATTTTCCTGTCAAGACTCCTCGCGCAAGTGGAGCCCACGCTAGAAAACCGATTCCACACTCATGCGCGGCAGGAATACTTTCTATCTCCGCCTCTCGATTAAGTAGAGAGTATTCGCATTGAATGCTCGTAATAGGGGCTTTCATTGAGTTCGCCTGTTGCTTGGTTGCACTACGGGCCAACTGCCAGCCAAGGAAATTACTGACACCTACGTAACGGGCTCGTCCGCTTGTGTAGGCGTAGTCCAGAGCGGCCAGGGTTTCATCTAGTGGGGTAAATGGATCCCAGGCGTGCAACTGCCAGATGTCAACAAAATCACTTCCTAGGCGGGTGAGAGACTTGTCAAGTTCGGCGATTAGAACAGTTCGAGATGCATTCACGCTTCTGATGCCATCTGGAAAGCTCAGCCCGGATTTCGTCGCAATAATCACGTCATCACGGTTCACAAGAGGACCGACTAATCCACCTAAAACCCGTTCACTATCTCCGTCACCATAAGTGTTTGCCGTGTCTATGAAATTACCACCTGCATCTATAAATGCTCGGAACTGATCAGCGGCCTCATGTTCATCGGTGTCGCGACCCCACGTCATTGTGCCAAGGGCCAAACGTGAGAGCATCAGACCGCTTGTACCTGCTCTGCGCATCTCCATGGAGCGACCTTAGCAAGGCGTGGGCGATAAACCTGCGATAGCCTTGAGGTTATGCAAGTAGTTCTGATTCGACATGCGCACTCACAGGCCAATGCCAAAGGAATTCTCTCGGGGCGTATCGCAGGGATTTGCCTATCAGAGACTGGATTGCTCCAGGCCCAGAATCTAATCACGCGATTGGGTGCGCTCAAGGTTGCCCAGCTTCGGATCAGTCCTTTGGAGCGCTGTGGCCAAACTATCAATCCATGGTGGCAATCGGTAGGTCAAGAAACAAATCCCTCCGTAAAACTGGTCGAGGATGAAAATCTTATCGAGGTTGATTACGGAAACTGGAGCGGAAAAAAACTATCGGTTTTATCAATGAATAAACTGTGGAAGATCGTTCAAAATAATCCGAGCGCAATGTACTTTCCATCTGGGGAGGGGTTGGCGGCAATGCAAGAGCGTGCAATGCGGGCAATCTATGGCTCTCTTGAATCTAAGAAAAAGGGCGCTACGGTGTTGGTCAGCCATGGTGATGTCATAAAGTCAATGGTCGCCTCGGTGCTGGGTATGCACCTAGATGATTTTCAGCGTATCGTAATCGATCCCGCCTCAGTTACGATAATTGATTTCAGTATCGATAAGCCCCGTCTCATACTTCTTAATGATTCAAGGTCGAATTTAGAGAGTTTTATCAATGCTCCTTACCGAAAACGAAATTTGCTTGGTGGAGGCGCTGGTAAGTGAGCTTTATATTTGAGTCAGTTGAACGATTTATCGCGGGAACGGTGGGGGAGCCTGGAGAGCGTGCATTTTTCATACAGGCACGTTTTGGCACTCGATTAGTGACAGTCGCGCTTGAGAAGGTTCAGGTGGCCGCCTTAGCCGAACGGTTGGAGATGGTTATCAATAACTTACGAAGGAGCGATCCCTCTCTTCGTGCTCTACCCACACCACGTGATGCCGAAGCTCTGGAGACACCGATTGAGCCAGAGTTTGAGGTGGGTGCCATCTCCATTGCCTGGGATGAAAATGTAGCAAAAATGAGCGTTGAACTTTTCGAGATCACAACGGCGCAGGAAGAGGCCCAAAACTCTCTCAAAATCTTTGCCGATATCTCTACGTGCATGGCTTTTGTGAAGCGTTCACAGGCGCTAGTTAATGCAGGTCGTTTACCTTGCCCTTTTTGTTCCATTCCGATAGATCCAGTGGGTCATCTGTGTCCGAGGGCAAATGGCTATCGACGATAAAAAAAAACTCTTACTGTCCGGACAGTTGCGCGTTACTGGCCGAATAATCGATGCATCGAATGCAACTTTATATGCAACTGTTTCAGATGAGAGCACTTCGATGACATGTATCTATAAGCCAATCGCTGGGGAGCGTCCACTGTGGGATTTCCCAGATGGAGGACTTGCCAACCGTGAGTATGCCGCCTATCTAGTCAGTGAAGCTATGGGCTTTGGCTTAGTTCCGCTCACGGTTCTGCGAGATGGTCCCTATGGTTTTGGCATGGTGCAAGAGTGGATTGAAATCGATGAAAATATCGATTTAGCAAAGTTCTTTTCGACGGATTCTCCCGCGTTGCGGGCAATGGCCATCTTTGATGCAGTAATCAACAATACAGATCGAAAGATTGGCCACTTGCTACCATCACCGGAGGGTGATCTCTTTGGTTGTGATCACGGCGTTACTTTTCATAGTGAAGACAAATTGCGGACAGTGCTTTGGCAATGGGCAGGGCAAAAGTTGAGCGCCTCTGAACTCAATCAGCTCAAATCTGGATTAGAACTGCTGAATGGTGAGTATGACCTATCCTCATATTTAACGCGCTCAGAGATAGAGGCTCTTAAACGGCGTTTACACAGGCTTGTATCTACTGCTGTGATGCCGATTCCCAGTCCTAATTGGCCACCGGTCCCGTGGCCAGCGTTCTGAAAAACTCATTCTAGAATAGTGGGATGCAATCCTGGGAGAGTGTCCATGTTCCAGAGATCAATCCACGCTTGGTGCCCACAACACTGCGCCTAACGAATTCGCGGACCGGCAGCAAGGAACTGATCGCAGATAAGAGAAGTCACAGCATGTATGTCTGTGGTATCACACCTTATGATGCAACGCATTTAGGGCACGCTGCTACATACGTCAGCTTTGATCTGATCAACAGATATCTCTGCGCTCAGGGTTCAAAAGTTGAGTATGTTCAAAATATCACTGACATAGATGATCCTCTTTTGGAGCGGGCGCATCGAGATGGTGTTGTTTGGAATGAGCTAGCCGCATCGCAAATACAGCTCTTTAGAGGTGACATGCAGGCACTTGGAGTACTTGCACCCACCCATTATGTTGGCGCAGTCGAATCGATACCACTTGTGATTGATGCGGTCGAAATATTGAAAGATCGTGGCGCAATTTATTCAATAGAGAACGACTATTATTTCCATAACTCGCCAGAGACTGGTTTCGGCGGCCTGGCGCATCTGGAACAGTCGGAAATGGAGATAATTTTCTCTCAGCGTGGAGGTAATCCAGCGCTTGTAGGAAAGTTGAGTCCTTTGGACTGCCTTGTTTGGATGGCACAGCGCGAGAATGAACCTGGTTGGCCCGGCGCTTTAGGAGCAGGACGCCCTGGCTGGCACATCGAATGTACTGCGATTGCTATGCACTATCTGAGTAAGCATAGTCAGGAAAACACGCTTATTGATATTCAGGGCGGCGGAAGCGATCTTGTATTTCCGCACCATGAAATGTGTCGCTCACAAGCTAGGGTTTTAAGCGGAAAAGAGTTGGCGGCACACTATGTTCACGCGGGGATGATTGGCCTTGATGGCGAGAAGATGAGTAAGAGCAAGGGTAATTTGCTTCTCGTCTCAACATTAATCGAGCAAGGGACCGATCCGATGGCGCTGCGATATGCGCTGATGAGCCAGCACTATCGCCAAGATCGAATGTGGAGTCTACAGTTACTTGTGCAGGCCGAGGAGTCTTTAAATAAGTTAAGAATCGCTCTTTCAATGCCGAGCGTTCACGAGACACGTTCAGTGTGCACCGAGATAGCCGATGCTTTGGCCGATGATTTGGATACACCTAGAGCTCTTCGCTCATTACAGAAGTGGAGCCATTTGACGCTAGAGGGATCTTCGGGAGGAGATGCGAGCAAATTGCAAGACCTGGTCGATACTTTGTTAGGACTTAGCCTTTAATCATGAGAGCGACGACGCAGATAGCGTTCAAACTCTTGAGCAATCATCTCACCTGATACACCTGGGATATCTTCAGCATCCTTAGACTCCTCCAAAGCCTTAATGTAGTCGGCAATATCTCTGTCCTCTTTAGCAAGATCGTTTATCTCAACCTCCCAAACATCGGCTGCCGCCGCGAGTTCGGACTGCGGAACAGATAACTCTAGGAAATCTTCAAGAGCGTGAATTAATGCCAGAGATGACTTTGGTGACGGCGAGTTTGAGGCGTAATGGGGGACAGGTGACCACAATGAGATTGAATCGATTCCACGCTGCATGCAATCTTCATGAATCACACCCAAAATCCCGGTAGGCCCTTCATAGGTTGATAACTCAGCCCCTAATCGCTTTGCAAGCAGTGAACTAGCTGCCGTCACATTCACCGAGATAGGCCGGCTATGAGGGACATCGGCAAGTAATGAACCGAATGTCACGATCATCGAAACCTCAAGGTCATCGGCTAAGTCCAGAAGTTCGTGGGTAAATGTTGGCCAACGCATTGAGGGCTCGACCCCCTTGACGATAACAAGATCACGTGAAAAGTGAGGCAGGGCAAGGCCATAAATTTCGGTGCTTGGCCAATCTATGACTCGAGCTTGGAATTCGTTTAACCGGGTTGAGGGGCGGTTAACTTGAAAATCATAGAAATCTTCAGGTTCTATGTCGGCAATCAACTCAGGTACTACTTCGTTATGAGTCTGACTCCACGCACTCAAAAGATGATCAAGTGCACCTGAGGCCGCCGCACCAGCATCGTTCCATCCAGAAAATGCCATCACCATGATGGGATTTCTTAGTAGAGGAATCTGATGTATCTGCATAGCGACAAACCTTACGGTACCCTCGCGTAAGTGACGAGTTTTGAAAGCCGTGGTTTTTTTCACGCCATCTTCTTTGATATGGATGGTCTTCTCGTTGACTCAGAGCCTTTGTGGTTGGAGTCAGAGACCCAAGTCACGGCAGCTTTTGGCTATACCTGGATAGAATCCGACCAGGTGGCCTGCTTAGGGGGGCCCCTCACTCGCGTTGGCGAATATATGTCGCTCAAATGCAATCGGAGGCAATCACCTGAGTACTTCACCCAAGAGCTCATCAAGGTTCAATGCTCAAAACTTCGCGGTCGAACGCCATTAATGCCTGGTGCAATCGAACTCGTCAAAGAGCTTTCACGCAATGGAGTTCCAACTGCCCTTGTATCTGCCAGCCCAAGAATCATTGTCGATGCTGTCTTGGAGAATTTAGGTGGTAACCCGTTTCCATACTCGATCAGCGCAGATGATGTGCGCCAAACTAAGCCCCATCCCGATGCATATTTACTGGCCGCTAGTAAATCTGGTGTAGAGATCTCACAATCATTGATCTTTGAAGACTCTCTTACGGGAGTACAGGCGGCAAAGTCAAGCGGGGCATGGCTCATAGCGGTTCCACATCTTGTGGATGTGCCTGAAGGTGATCGTGTAAGAAGTATTAGAAGTCTCGAGCAGTTATCTTTCTCAAACTTGCAGGAGCTCTATCACAACTTCCAAGCAAAAATCTAATTATGTGCTGGACAGATACTTTTGAAATAGCACCAATCGCATAATCTACTTGGCTTGGGTGGCCAGTAGTCCTTGTCAATCGATATGAATATCTCCTTGGCAGTTTTACGCAGAGATTTCTCAGCAAATTCGAGATCGGCGGTAGTTGGGTTGCTCTTTATAATCTTTCCATCTCCCAAGTAGATAAGTTGAAGTAGGCGGGGCAGTACCTTGTGCGACTTCCAATAAAGAAGTGCATACACACGGAGTTGAAAAAGAGCCTTTTCCTCCCAGCCCGCTCGAGGTGCCTTACCCGTCTTGTAATCTACGATCCTTACCTCACCTGTCGGGGCGATATCCAAACGATCAACGTATCCATGTAGATACACATTCGGAGCAAAGTCATCCTCTAGATGCATCTCACGATGTGTCGCCTCAAAACTCTCTGGATGTTCGAGAGTGAAATATGTTTTCACGAGAGATGATGCACGATCTAGCCATTCTTTCTCGTCACTGACCATCTGTGCCAACTCTGGTTTAGCGGCAACTTGAGCGCGCCATCGTGATGGGAGAAGATCTACTGCTGTGGACACCGTTCTATCGGCCGGCAGACTCTCGAATAGATCGTGTAGAACGGTATGTACAAGGGTCCCTCGCTCTGCATCGAGATTAGGTGGCTGTGGCAACTTATCGATTGAGCGGTATTTATAGAGTTGCGGGCAGTTCGTATAATCCCCGACACTACTTGGTGATAGGCGAAGTCGGGGATCATTACTCACGTGCTGCAAGATACTCGCTCTTATCCCTTAAATTTCGCCTAAGATACCCCCGTGTCGAACTCAGGGTTTTTTGCTGCGGGTGATCGTATTCAGTTGACCGATCCCAAAGGCAAGATGTACAGCTTTACGATCGAGCCAGGTAAGGAGTGGCACACCCACAAGGGTTGGATTACCCATGACGAGCTCATCAATCTTCCCGAAGGCTCCATTGTCAGTACGAGCGCAGGGTTAAAGTTCACCGCATTCAAACCCTTGCTCGCCGATTATGTCCTCACAATGCCTCGCGGCGCCACAATCGTCTATCCTAAAGATGCGGCGATGATCGTGGGATTGGCCGATATATATCCAGGGGCCCGTGTTTTAGAGGCCGGTGTCGGTAGTGGCGCACTTACTATCTCGCTTCTACGGGCGGTGGGGATGACAGGCAGTGTTCACTCCGTGGAACGCCGCTCCGATTTTGCTGCACATGCGCAGGCGAATCTCTCAAGCTATTTCGGTGGCGCACCAGCCAATTGGAGTTTGAGTGTGGGTGATCTACAAGACCAAGAGGTCAATGAGAACTTTGATCGGGTGATTCTCGACATGCTGGCTCCATGGGAGTGCATCGACTGCTCGGCCAGAGCGCTTCGCCCTGGGGGTGTCTTTATGGCTTATGTTGCAACGACAACACAGTTATCAGTGACCGCCGAGACGCTAAAGTCTGATGGCCGTTTTAGCGAACCGCAAAGTAGTGAGACCATCGTGCGAGGCTGGCATCACGAAGGGCTGGCGGTTCGTCCACAACAGCGCATGATCGCTCACACCGGATTTCTCATCCAGTCACGCAAGATGGCACCAGGTGTCGAAGTGCTTGCACGCAGGCGCCGGCCAGCAAAAGGAGCGTACGGTGTCTCGCAAGATTGAGCGATTAATTAATCTGACAATCGCGCTGCTTGCTACAAAGAGGTATCTTACAAAGAAACAGATCTTCTCATCCGTAGAGGGTTACGAAGGCACTGCCGAAACCAAAGAGCGTATGTTCGAGAGAGATAAAGATGATCTTCGAAACCTGGGTGTTGTCATTGAATTGGGCAGCTTTGACCCACTCTTTGAAGATGAGGCGGGCTACCGAATTGCCCCGGAAGGTTATGCCTTGGACCTTGGCGCGATCACTGGTATCGAGATCGCTCTGCTCTCCTTGGCGGCAGAGGCGTGGAAAGGAGCGGCGTTAGATCGATCTGCACACAGCGCTCTAACAAAGCTTCGCTCAATAGGTGTCGACTCTGATCTGGATGCTCTTCCTGCACTTGCACCTCGATTGATGGCTACTCACGAGGGATTCCAAATCATTACAACTGCTATCTCAAAGAGGGAGAGGATTTCATTCTCTTACCTCTCGCAATCATATGAGTCTGAACTACGCACCATAGAGCCATATGCAATTGCAACAAAGGGTTCCCACTGGTACGTCGCAGGAAGAGATGTTGCGAAATCTGCGCTGCGTACATTTAGATTGGATCGAATAGATAGTGAGGTCATACCGAGTAAAGATGGTAGCGGTTATGAGATTCCACCCGGCTTTGATCTGCTGGCCAGCCTTGACCTTGAGCAGAGTGCGCACCTGGCCACAGTTGATATTCGTAAAGGTAAGGCACAGCTGATGCGTAATGCTGCTCTATCCATAGCGGATAAAGGGGAATGGGATCGAATCACAATCAGCTATCTCGATTCGAGAAGCTTCATTGATCTTTTACTGTGGCATGGTGATGATGTGCTCCTGATCGCCCCTGAGAGCGTGCGTGTTGAATTAACCACCCGGGTTGGCGAGATCATTGACCTTCATGTCTAAATCTGCACAAAGCCCTCTTAGCCGCACCGCCAGGTTATTGGATCTCGTGCCTTACTTAGCAACTCATCAAGGTATTGAGCTCTCCCGTCTTGCGCGTGATTTTTCCGTGACAGAGCCCGAGATGATCGCAGATCTAACAACGCTATGGATGTGTGGTCTGCCTGGGTATACCCCTCTTGAGCTGATGGATCTCTCCTTCGAATCGGGCTTTGTGACGATTCGTAATGCATCAACACTCTCAAATCCCCGAATGCTCACCGAGGAAGAGACGATCGCTCTTTTGCTCGGTCTTGATCTTGTTATCGAATCTCTTCCAAGTGAGAGAGGGGACCTACGATTAATCGCTATCGATCTCGTTGCTAGATTATCGAGCCGAGTAAACGTTCCCACGAAACTTTCGGCGAAACCATCTATACCTGGCTCGGTGCGCGCAATCATTCAAGATGCCTTGCATAAGAAATTGGCGTTAGAGATCCTTTATCACTCCTCTTACTCAGATACTGTGACTTCTAGAGTCGTGACGCCTATCGAGTTTCGAGACGAAAATAATTGTGAATATTTGTGGGCGTTCTGCCAGAGGGTCGGTGGCTTTCGTAGTTTTCGTCTCGATCGCATCCAGTCGGCCAAACTCAATGAGCAGACCATAGTTGAGCAGGGAACTCTCGTTGAAGAAAAAGCTGAAAAGATCTCCTATACGCTTCGATCTCACTCAAGGCCAAGAGCGATTATGGAGCGATTTTCAATCGATAAGAGTGATTATGCAGGGGATCTTCCGGCTGTCGCCTTCTCGTACGAGTGGATTCAGCGTTCGATTCTGGCATGTTCAGGCAGCGTGGAGCTTGTCCAGCCAGCCTCTGCACGTGCGTTGATAGTCCGAGCGGCCAGATCGATATTGGAGCGCTACAAATCGGGCTGAGTTCGGCTTTCGTTTGACCCTGGCTCTGCGGTAACCTTTGGACACCACTTCATCACCGACTAGGGAGCAAGCCTCATGGGTTTTCGAAATCCTACGACCATAATCATTCTTCTTACCGTAATCCTCGTCCTATTCGGTGCAAAGCGTCTTCCAGATTCTGCTCGTTCTCTTGGGCGCTCAATGCGTATATTCAAGAGTGAGATCAAAGAGATGAATAACGATGAAAAAACCCCCGAGGACGAAAAAACCCCCGAGAAGTAAATTATGATGGCGTCGAACCGCGACGCTCGAATGCCTCTCCTGGAACATCTGCGAGAACTTCGCAAAAGAGGTTTTCGCGCCGGAATTATTATTGTGTTGGCATCGGCCATCGCTCTTTTTTTCTACAATGAGATCATCACTCAACTCGCCCTCCCTGTGTGTGATCTCAAAGCGGCACAGGCAGCTGGGGCTTCAAATTGTGGTGCTCTGTATATCAGTGGAGTACTAGGTCCTCTCAACCTTCAAATCAAGGTAGCGATACTTTCGGGACTCATCGCCTCTGCACCTCTATGGCTCTACCAGTTGTGGGCCTTCATAGCCCCTGGGCTACATCGAAAAGAGAAACGGAACTCAGTGCTCTTTATTGTTTCGGCCACACCTTTTTTCGCTCTCGGAGCGAGCCTGGGCTATCTGGTCCT
>JABMMN010000033.1 GCA_013205535.1 Candidatus Planktophila sp. | reverse complement strand
CCCTCGTTCATCACCGCAATCGTGTCGGCCATTGTCAGGGCCTCTTCTTGATCATGGGTGACATGCACGAAAGTGAGCCCGACTTCGCGTTGAATCCACTTGAGCTCAATCTGCATCTGTCGCCGTAGCTTTAAATCAAGTGCGCCCAGTGGTTCATCAAGTAAAAGCAATGCCGGGCGATTGACTATGGCGCGCGCTAATGCGATGCGCTGCTGCTGCCCACCTGATAACTGGGTTGGCTTTCGCTGGGCTAGATGAGGCAGCTCAACGAGTGTGAGCACTTTATCTACCCGCTCTTTGACATCTTTAACACCACGTCGGCGTAGGCCAAATGCGATATTTTCAAAGATAGTCAAATGTGGGAAGAGTGCATAGTTTTGAAAGACCGTATTGATAGGACGTTGATAGGGACGAGTCGTCGTGATATCGGTCTCACCTAAGTGGATACTGCCAACCGTTGGCTCTTCCAAACCGGCAACCATGCGCAGCGTTGTCGTCTTGCCACAGCCTGAAGGACCCAGAAGAGCAAAGAAAGAGCCCTTGGGAATCGTTAACGTCAGATCATCAACTGCCGTGAACTCACCGTATGACTTAGTGATGCGAGTTAAACGTAGATCCCCACGGGCCGTGATTGGATCTACAGACACTCGTTACCTACAGACACTCGTTGCCTACAGACACTAGTTGCCTTGCGCCTGCTGGAAGGCCTCTGCCCACTTTGTCTCTTCATCTGGAGTCAGAGAGCGAAATACATTCAGACGTGAGGATGTCACCTGCGTTGGGAAGATGTACTCACTCGTTGCTAGCTCTGGAGCAATCTTCTCCATCTCGGCCTGTGCACCCTTTACTGGGCAGACATAGTTGACGTAGGCCGCAACCTCTGCAGCTACGACTGGGTCGTAGTAATAATTAATTAACTTCTCAGCATTTGCCTTGCCGCCAGGAGATGCAGTTGATGGAATCACCAAGTTATCTCCTGAGATCGTGCCTCCCGACTCTGGGATAGCGAAGTCGAACTTACCCTCGTTCTCACTGGCCAAAATGAACATATCGCCAGACCAACCGATGACGGCCGTTGCATCCCCAGAAGTTAAATCTTCGGCATACTCATTGCCCTTAACGCCACGGATCCAACCATCGGCAATCTTCTTTGCCATAAAGTCGACGGCATTCATGTATTGATCTTCGGTGACCTTGGTAATATCGACGCCTTGGGAGAGAAGTATTACTCCAATGGTGTCTCGCATCTCAGACAAAACTACGATCTTGCCCTTATTTTGCGGGGAAAAGAGATCCTCGATTGTGCGAACTCCCTTTGGATTTTTCTCTGTGTTCCAACCAAAGCCCGCCATAATTCCCTGCCAGGTCAATGTAGATTCGCGCATTGGGTCATAGGACGGTGATTTCAAAGAGTCCAAAATATTTACGTGATTTGGGATGTTTGCTAGATCATATTTTTGGGTGTAGCCAAGGCGAATCCAGCGCGCAGCCATCCAGTCAGTTGGTGTAACGACGTCATAGCCGATGTCTTCACCTAACTTAAGTTGGGCTTGGACCTTTCCAAAGAACTCATCGTTATCGTTGTAATCCTCGAAGTACTGCGCATCTATCCCGGTCTGTGTCTTGAACTTTTCTAACGTTGGATAGGTCTTGCTGTCTTCATCGAAATCTAAATACAGCGGCCAGTTACCCCAACGTAGCGAGTTCTCTGCAGCGGCATCATCACCGCCGCCACCGCATGCAGCGAGTAATCCCACCGCTCCCAACCCACCGGCGCCGGCAAGAACGGCGCGACGAGAGATGCCGGATTTGAGAATTGACTGTGCTTCAGCCGAGAGTGATCGCTCTTTCGCCATGCTGGTGTGCTCCTTTAGTGGTTAGGTCGATGCCAAATACTACGCCCCAAGATTAGACATGACATGCTTTATACGCGTGTAATCTTCAAATCCATAGGCCGATAAATCCTTGCCATAGCCCGAGCGCTTGAATCCCCCGTGCGGCATCTCGGCTACGACGGGGATATGGGTATTGATCCAGACACAGCCAAAGTCGAAGGCCTTGGCCATACGCATCGCACGGCCATGATCCTTGGTCCAAACACTAGAGGCTAGGCCGTAGTCGACACCATTGGCCTTTGTAACGGCATCGGCCTCATCACTAAATTTTTGAACGGTAATAACGGGTCCAAAGATCTCATTTTGAATCATCTCATCTTCCTGGCGCAGACCGGCGACGACCGTTGCTGGGAAGAAGTAGCCCGGGCGATTCAGTGCCTGCCCACCAGTTGTGACCGTGGCATGAGTTGGTACGCGCTCCAAGAAGCCGCTCACCCGTGCCAGCTGGTTGGCGTTATTGACTGGGCCCAAGAAGACATCTTCATCGGGTGCTCCAATAGCAATGGCTTTGGCTTGCTCTGTTAAGAGGGCTACAAAATCATCATAAACCTTCTCTTGAACTATGACGCGGGTGGCTGCAGTGCAGTCTTGGCCGGCATTGAAATAACCTGCGATCGCAATGGCTTCGGCGGCGGCCCGTAAATCTGCATCGGCAAATACAACTACTGGTGCCTTTCCACCGAGCTCAAGGTGTACACGTTTTAACTGTGTAGCTGCCGATTGTGCCACTTGAATTCCAGCGCCAACTGAGCCAGTAATGGAGACCATATCGGGACGCTTGTGTTCTACGAGGGAGCGACCAGTTTCGCGCTCCCCACATACAACGTTGAAGACTCCCTCAGGTAGAAACTCTGCCATAACACTTGCCATCCAAACAGTGGATGCAGGTGTCGTATCACTTGGCTTTAAGACAACGGTGTTTCCAGCTGCAATTGCCGGTGCCCACTTCCATACGGCCATCATCATCGGATAGTTCCAGGGAGTTACTTGACCGATAACACCGATCGGCTCGCGACGAATCATCGATGTCATACCTGGCATATATTCACCAGCGGATTTTCCTTCAAGGTTTCTTGCAGCTCCGGCAAAGAAACGGATCTGATCGACCATTGGTGGAACCTCTTCAGAGGTCGTTAATGAGATCGGTTTTCCAGTGTTGCGACATTCAATCTCAATTACTTCACTTTGGCGATCCTCAATTGCATCGGCAATTTTGAGCAGAGCGCGTTGGCGCACTGAGGGCGTGCTATCGCGCCAGGCGGGAAAGGCCTTACTCGCTGCATTAAAAGCGGCATCAATATCGGCCGCATTAGATTGTGGCGCAGTTGCAAATACCTGCCCGCTCGATGGATTAATCAGATTTGTTGTCTGCCCCGACGTGCTATCTACGGCATTACCGTTGATGAAGTTCTGTAGCGTTTCCATGGACGGGAGCCTATCAATTCAATGAGTGAGTAACTAGTCCGACTTAATTTTTTCCGCGCCCGCTAATTGGCCACATGCGCCATCGATCTCGCGACCACGAGTATCTCGAACCGTCACTGGCACTGCGTAGCTCTCCAAGATGCGCACGAATTCCGCCTCATCTTCACGCCGAGATGCCGTCCATTTCGATCCTGGGGTTGGGTTCAGGGGAATCAAATTAACATGGGCATTGCGATTTTTGAGTAGCCGCCCCAATAAATCTGCGCGCCACGATTGATCATTAATGTCACGGATGAGGGCGTATTCAATGGAGTATCGACGGCCGGTACTTTTTTCATATGCATCAGCGGCAGCTAAAACCTCTTTAATATTCCAGCGCGAATTGATCGGAACCAATGTGTCGCGCAGTTCGTCATCAGGTGTATGAAGTGAAACTGCTAAAGTCACTGCAATCCCCTCTTGCGTAAGTTTTTCAATTCCATTGACAAGGCCAACGGTGGATACCGTCACTGAGCGGGCACTGATTCCTAAGCCATCTGGGTTTGGATCAGTGATGTTTCGAACCGATCGTATGACGGCGTTGTAGTTAGCAAGTGGCTCGCCCATTCCCATAAAGACGATATTGGATAGCCTCGTTGGGCCACCTGGCAGCTCTCCATCGGCGCATGCACGAGCCGCGGCCACGATCTGTTCAGTGATTTCACCTGCACTCAAATTACGGGTGAGACCGGCTTGACCAGTTGCACAAAATGGGCAGTTCATTCCACATCCGGCTTGCGATGAGATGCATACGGTTACGCGATCGGTATAGCGCATTAAAACGCTCTCGACTAAGACTCCATCATGTAGCTTCCATAAATCCTTGCGCGTTGTGCCGGCATCACACGTTACCGACTTTACTAAGTGGATAAGTTGTGGAGTGAGTTGATCGGCGATGCTCTGGCGCATCTCAGCTGGTATATCGCTCCAGCTTTGGGGATCATTTGAGAGATGTGAGAAATAATGTGTTGCTACTTGCACCCCTCGATATGCAGGCAGACCAAACTGCTTGGCCATCTCACGCCGCTCATCTGGGGAGTAATCCGCTAAGTGCTTCGGTACTTTTTTGCGCTGAACAGGTTCATCAAAGGTAAGTTTTATCTCAGGCGCACTCATAACCAGGCCTTTACTAACTCAAGAGCCAGCCAAAGCGCCGGTGCTGAGATTAAAACTGAATCAAGCCGATCAAGCATTCCACCATGACCTGGCAACATCGAGCCCATATCTTTGAGTGCGAGATCTCGTTTCATGGCACTCTCAATCAAGTCACCACACGTCGCACTAAAGACGATCATCAATCCAACGAGGGCGCCTATCCACCACTGCACATTTAAGATGTGAATAAAGGCGAGAATCCCACCAGTCACGGTGAAGATGAGAGAGCCAATTAAGCCCTCCCAACTCTTCTTAGGACTGATTTTGGGTACAAGAGGATGTTTGCCGATTAAGACACCAACGAGATAGCCAAAAGTATCGTTACAACCGACGAGGACGACCAAAGTCATGACTCTCTCTAGACCCATGTCCGTGCGGCCTAACAAGATAAGGAAGCCACCCAAGAAAGGTAGATAAAGAAGTGAAAATGTGGTCGCGGTGGCACTTGCGACAAATCCTTCAGGGCCTCTAGTCAGCAGTTGAATCAGAAGTATGGGCAAGGCAACGGCAGTGGCGACTGCCAGGCCTGCTATCCCCCCATTCCATGTCGCATATGCAAGAGCAAGAGATGCAATCATCAATCCGTTGAGTGAAATATAAGTGCCACGAAGATTGAAGGCGCGCACAATCTCACGGATGCCAAACAAAACAGCTGCCGCCACAACCAATACAAATACCTCTCGGCGATATGCAAGGGCGGTCCAGATGAGTGCAACTAAGGATAAGGAGACCGCAATTGAGGGTAGGAGCTTGCGCCCAGCCCGCTTGTTAATCGCCTCATTAATCGAATGCATATCAGACATAGAACGCCCCTTAGATTTCTAGGAGTTCTGTCTCTTTGTGCTTGAGCATCTCATCAACCTGCGTGACATGATCGGCAGTAATTTTCTCTAACTCTTTCTCCCCACGCGCAACATCATCTTTTCCAGCAAGGCCATCTTTCTCCATTTTCTCAATCGCCTCTTTTGCAGAGCGCCGAATGTTACGCATTGAGATCTTTGAATCCTCAGCCTTGCTTTTGGTGAGTTTTATATACTCTTTGCGTCGCTCTTCAGTTAATTGTGGAAAATTGATACGTATCAAAGAGCCATCGCTAGATGGATTAACACCTAAATCACTGTCCCTGATCGCTTTTTCAATGTTGAGCATTGCTCCTTTATCAAAAGGGGCGATGGTGGCCATACGCGCCTCTGGAACTTGAATCGATGCAAGTTGTGAGAGAGCTGTATAGGTGCCGTAATAGTCGACCATGATCTTATTAAATAGTGATGGGTGAGCACGGCCAGTGCGAATCGATGCAAAATCATCCTTTGCAACATCCACTGCCTTGCTCATCTTGATATCGGCATCTTTGAGGATGCTTGCTACATCTGACATTACCGCTCCTTTTTTTCGGCCCTGATCACCTAAGTGACCAAGGTTCCGATCATCTCACCGCGCACCGCACGGCCGATATTTCCATTTTTCATCAGATCAAAGACAACTATCGGAAGTTTGTTCTCTCGACATAGAGCAAAGGCTGCGGCATCGGCCACCGCTAATGATTTAGATAAGACTTCATCGTAAGAGATGCTCTCGTACTTTGTGGCCGCAGGATTTTTCTTAGGATCTGCGCTGTAGACACCATCGACACCACTCTTGGCGAGCAAAAGTGCCTGCGCGCCAATTTCTAGGGCGCGTTGTGCTGAGACAGTGTCGGTTGTGAAATACGGCATTCCAGCACCTGCACCAAAGATGACAACACGACCCTTTTCTAAGTGGCGAATCGCCCGCAATGGAACGTATGGCTCAGCGACCTGTCCCATAGTAATCGCGGTCTGAACCCGGGTTTGAATCCCCTCTTTCTCAAGAAAATCCTGCAGTGCAAGACAGTTCATGACCGTTCCTAACATACCCATGTAATCGGCGCGGGAGCGATCCATGCCTCGCTGTTGAAGTTCGGCGCCACGAAAATAATTACCACCACCGACGACTATGGCGACCTGTACACCGGTGCGAGCAACATCGGCTATTTGTTTCGCAATATCTTGAACTACATCAGGGTCAACACCGATACCTTTGGCCCCACCAAAGACTTCTCCAGAGAGTTTGAGAAGCACTCGCCCATATGTTCCACGTGTACCGGACATACATGCTCCTCTTGAAACTATTCGATCGGTGTCTAAATCTTAACTCTTAGCTCCTTGAAGCTTATTGACCCACGCGGAAGCGATAGAAGGCCTTCACGCCCGTTCCTGCCTCATCGAGAATCTGCTTGACAGTTTTCTTGGCATCCTTGGCAAATGATTGCTCGATTAATGAGACCTCTTTAACGAAGCCTGTTACACGACCCTCGATTATTTTCGCAAGAGAGGCTTCAGGTTTTCCCTCTTCAATCGCGCTTTCATGTGCGATGCGACGCTCATTCTCGATCAAATCTGCAGGGACATCTTCACGAGTGACAAACTGCGGTGCAAAAGCGGCAATGTGCTGCGCAATATCCTTACCGACTTCACCGGCATCTTTGGATAGTTGAACGAGCACACCAACCTGTGGGGGAAGATCGGGGCTTGTGCGGTGCAGATAGATTCCAACTGGTGAGTCCTTGATGACTGCAATTCGGCGAACCTCAATTTTTTCACCCAACATGGCATTTGCCTCATCAACTACAGCCTGGACTGTGCTCCCATTGGCCATACTTGATTCGAGGAATTTTTCAGTTGAGTCAGATTGTGCGCTCTGCAAATGGACAAGAAGCTCATCGGCAAGGCCGACAAAGCGATCACCCTTTGCAACGAAATCCGTCTCGCAGTTGAGCTCAAGCATCACGCCGAGACTACCTTCAACTTTTGCAACGACTGCGCCGTTAGATGTCAGACGACCCTCGCGCTTGGTGACTCCCTTGAGCCCCTTCACACGAATGAGATCGACCGCCTTTTCATAATCGCCCTGTGCCTCATCGAGAGCCTTCTTGCAATCGAGCATTCCGGCAGCCGTTGCCTCTCGAAGGCGCTTAACGTCGGTAGCTGTATATGCAGCCATAGAAATTATGCTCCCTCTTCTGATGCTGGGGCTTGTGCGACTAGTTCGGGTGATGCAATCTCTTTCTCCCAATCTGCCATCGGTTCACCTGCGCCAACCTCTGCCGGAGTTTGCGTCTTGCTCTCTTCTTTGACAACTGCAGAGCGCGCGGCAAGTCCGGCAACGATTGCATCGGTGATGACGCGAGTAAGCAGACCGATTGAACGGATTGCATCATCATTTCCTGGAATCTTGTAGTCGACCTCATCTGGATCGCAGTTTGTGTCCAAGATCGCGATCACAGGAATACCTAACTTCTTGGCCTCTTGAACTGCAAGATGCTCTTTCTTTGTATCTACAACCCAAATCGCTGAGGGCAACTTAGTCATGTGACGAATTCCATCTAGGTTCTTAAACAGTTTTTCTCGCTCACGGCGCAGCATCAAAAGCTCCTTCTTGGTCAAAAGAAGGTCATTGGTGTTCTCAAGGGCCTCTAACTCCTTGAGGCGCTGAACACGCTTATAAACAGTTGGGAAGTTAGTAAGCATTCCGCCTAACCAACGCTCTGTCACTGTTGGCATTCCAACACGTGCAGCGTGGTTGATGATTGGCATGTGTGCTTGCTTCTTTGTTCCAACGAACAAAACGTGGCCACCCTTAGCAACTGTGTCCTTAACAAATTCATATGCTGAATCGATAAGTGCAAGTTATTGCTGGATGTCTATGATGTAGATGCCATTGCGCTCTGTGAAAATATAGCGCTTCTTCTTTGGGTTCCATCGACGAGTCTGGTGTCCGAAGT
>JABMMN010000032.1 GCA_013205535.1 Candidatus Planktophila sp. | reverse complement strand
TGCATCGAGCATTCCCTCTTTGACATATTCAAATCGAGCTAAAAGCCGGGCCTCGTTGCCTTTTTTAAATGCCGGGTCATAGAGTCCAGGAGAGCGCAGAATCGATGCGATGACGGCGGCCTGAGCGTTGGTTAATTGATCGACATTGCGATTGAAATACTGCTGCGATGCCGTCATCACACCATATGAACCCCGGCCAAAGTAGATCGTGTTGAGATAACTTTCGAAGATCTGATCTTTAGATAGTTGATTCTCTAATTTGATCGAGATGACTAACTCTCTTATCTTGCGCTGAATTGTGCGGCTAGGGGTTAGAAAAGCCGTCTTGGCATACTGCTGGGTGATAGTCGAGCCCCCTTGCAGTGATCCACCTCGAAGATTGTTAAATACCGCTCGCGCGATACCGGTCACACTAAATGCACGGTTTGAATAGAAGCCGCGATCTTCGGCCGCTAGTACTGCATGGCGAAGATTTAATGGAATCTGTGCCAAAGGAATGATCTGCCGATTTTGTGTGCCTACTCGACCGATCTCCTCACCGTTGGAGTATTGAATAATGGTGGATTGACTATTCACATAGGCGTTGGGATCTGGAATATCGACTGTGAAATATGCCAACGCAAAGAGAACGGCTCCTGCGATGAAGGCAAAACCACCAAGAAAGACGGTGGTTCTAATGAGGAATCTGCGAAGCATTAGTGAAGGCTACCTTGCCGCGTAATCCTCGTCCTCTAAGGTGCGCACCTTGCGGGGCGCCTTACGCTCTTGTCCATCGCCTAAGACAAAAGAGGCGCATAGGTGATTCCATAAACACTCTCGGCACACCTCGACAACATAGACGCGAAACTCACCGAACTCGCTCTCCATATCGGCTAGCTCTTGGGGTGACTTGATTCGCCCTGAGTACTGGCCCAACTGTTCGCCAAAGGTGTAGCGAAGTTCAACTAGACCGTTTTTCTTGCAGACAGGACAGTCGCGCCTAGTTTTTTCACCGTGCCACTTTGCCGCCCTCACCAAATATGGATCGGCATCACAGGCATCGACGGTTCCTCGAAAGAGTGCCAACAGGGTGGCACGCTTATCAAGTGAATAATCGATGTACGAGCGTTGCGACTTCATAGTTTCTAAGAATAAACCAAGTTCTGCGACTACGCTCTTTCTTATGGGTTTTTTTCAACTACTCAAACACCCCAGATTCTCACGGTTGCTGGCTATCCGTTGGGCGGGACAAGCTACTGATGGCATCTTTCAAAGCGCACTTGCCTCCTTCGTTCTATTCTCTCCAGAGCGCCAGGCAGATGCATTAAGTGCCGCCCTTGGTTTTGCCGTCGTCTTGCTCCCATACTCAATCGTTGGGCCATTTGTTGGGACGATTCTGGATCGAATCTCACGCCAGCGTGCACTGTTCTTCTCTAATATTTTACGTAGTTTTAACCTCTTAGTTGTTGCACTCTTCGTATTCAATGGAACCACTGGAGTTGCACTCACTGTAGTTGTCTTGATCGCCTTTGGAATCAACCGTTTGATTCTGGCCGCACTCTCTGCCGGTCTTCCGCTGTTGGTCGATTCGAAGTCTCTCATTACCGCGAACGCTATTGCCGTAACGGGTGGCACAGTCTTGGTCGTTATCGGTGGTGGCATCGGCGTCGGGGTGCGCGCACTCCTTGATTCATTGGCCATCGCCGATCACGCCGATGCTGTACTCGTGCTCATCGCTAGTAGTGGTTATTTCATCTCAGCCATATTGACAGGTAGGTTGAAAAAACTTGAGATCGGACCACTCGAGCATGAAAAAGCATCGGCGAGTTTAAGTCAGGGTATAAGAGATATGCGTGAGGGTATTTCATTTCTGGCAACTCACTCAGATGCCGCCCGTGGCATCCTTGCAACGGCCGTGCACCGTGGAGGGTTGACGGCTCTGACTCTCACAGCGCTCTTATTGGCGCGCAATACTTTCAATGATCCTTCATCTCCCGAAGAGGGTCTCAAGGACTTTGGTTTTGCACTCTCCTTCGCAGGGATTGGTGTCTTTCTCGGCGCATTTCTTGCGCCATATGGCGTTGCTAAATTTGGTCGCCACCGTTGGATGAAGCTTGCTTTGTTTGCGAGCGCTCCCTGTCCCTTGATCTTGGCCGCCTCTGCCACCCAGTTGGCTCTGATAACGACTGCGCTACTGGTCTCCTTCTTCGGGCAGAACCTTAAGGTGACCAACGATGCACTCGTTCAATCTAAGATCGATGATTACTTTCGTGGCCGCGTCTTTGCCGTGTATGACGTCGTCGTTAATGGTGCGATTGTCTCTGGTGGAATAATCGCAGCCTTGCTTCTACCGCCCTCAGGCGTCTCGGCGATCGTTCCCATCTGTGTGAGCACGGCTTACTTTCTCATCGCAGTGGTCTTACTTCGTCCCTCTGTTTTTCCACCAGTCCAGAAGTAGTTGTGTAGCTTGTTCCTCACCGATCAAACCTTGCTCCATACGCAGCTCCATCAAGAAATCCATTGCCGCCCCAACCTCTCTGGATGGCTTGAGATTTAATATCGCCATTACCTGCGCACCATCCAAATCTGGGCGAATCTTGGAGAGCTCCTCCTGCTCCATCAAGATGGTAATACGCGCCTCAAGTGAGTCATACGTCTTTGAGAGCAGTGAGGCCTTTGCCTTGTTGCGAGTTGTGCAATCGGCGCGAGTAAGTACGTGCAGGTGTCCAAGTAAATCTCCGGCATCACGTACGTATCTGCGCACGGCGGCATCGCTCCATTCACCATCTCCATAGCCATGAAAACGCAGGTGCAGAGCGGTGAGGGTCTCTACCGCCTCAATAGTGTGGCTATCAAAGCGCAGCTCCTGCAGGCGTTTTTTCACTAGGCGAGCTCCAACGACCTCGTGATGATGAAAAGAGACTCCACCTCCCTCAATCAAATTTCTCGTCTTCGGCTTTCCTATGTCGTGCAATAAGGCAGCTAGACGGATGATGAGATTCACCCCGCCCAAACGCTCCTCCAACATGATCGCCTGCTCTAGCACTGTTATCGAATGCTCGTACACATCTTTATGGTGGTGGTGCTCATCGATCTCCAAACGAAGTTTTGGTATCTCCGGCAGGATAATTTGAGCCAGACCTGTATCTACCAAGATCGTGATTCCAACCCGTGGATTGGGAGAGGTCATAATCTTAATGAACTCATCTCGTATTCGCTCAGCTGAAACAATTGTTATGCGACCTGCTAAAGCAGTGATTGACAATAAAGCGTCGGGATGAATCTCGAAATCTAACTGACTGGCAAAACGAGCGGCACGCATCATGCGAAGAGGATCATCTGTAAATGAATCATCGGGCAAGACTGGTGTACGCAGTAATCTCTTAGCTAAATCTTGTAGACCGTTGAATGGATCGATGAACTCTGGAGCATCACCTGTTAGCTCTAAAGCCATCGCATTGACTGTAAAGTCTCGACGTGATAGATCACCGAGAATATCTCTCCCAAACTCCACCGCTGGTTTGCGTGAATCTGGGTCGTAGTGTTCGCTGCGATATGTCGTTATCTCAACCGTTGTTTCACCTCGTTTTCCTGCAACGGTTCCAAATGCGATACCAATCTCCCAGATATTCTCGGCCCATGATTGCAAAATCTTTTTCGTCTCTTGTGGATGCGCATTCGTTGTGAAATCTAAATCATTTCCAAGGCGCCCAAGGATCGCATCACGTACGGGACCACCGACTAAGGCCAAGGTGAAGCCCTTTGCTTTAAATGCCTGCGCAAGTGTTCCGGCCAGTGGTGCGCGCTCTATGAGAGAGCGGATCGCTAACTCGCCTGCGGCACCTAAAGCACTATTCACAATAAGTAAGGTTAGAGCAGTACCCTTGCCACATGATCCCTGCACCTGGTGCGGGCAGCGACGGCATTAAAAAGAAGCGGAAGCGCAAGCGCCCCGCCAACCGCGGCCCCCAGACTCACTCCTTACCTGCATCGGCTAACGCAAAAAAAACTGCCACAAAAAGGCCATATACCAAACGTGTTGATGAGGTCAGTGCGGGGGGATTGGTCATCGATGCAACTGGCAAAAATGGCCTTCTCATCGGACGAATCGATCATAAAGATGCCAGTGGAAAACGTCTGCTGTGGTCACTTCCTAAGGGCCACATCGAGGAGGGTGAGACACCAGAGCAGGCCGCTATCCGTGAAGTGGCAGAGGAGACTGGGATTACATCATCTATCTCGCGCTCCTTAGGTGTCATTGATTTTTGGTTTATGGCCGACGGTAAGAGAATCCATAAGACCGTTCATCACTTTCTCTTCGCTGAAGTAAGTGGTGATCTCGCACCACAAGTAAGTGAGGTCGATGAGGTCTCATGGTTTCCGCTGAGTGAGATCATTGAACGCCTTGC
>JABMMN010000031.1 GCA_013205535.1 Candidatus Planktophila sp. | reverse complement strand
GTAGCGCACCTGCATGGCATGCAGGGGGTCAGGGGTGCAAATCCCCTCAGCTCCACATATGGATATAGAGAGCACAAACGATGCGCACGTGGCATATGACTTTGCTTACGTGCAGGAGAAATGGCTGCCAGTTTGGGATCATGTACAACCCTTTAAATCTGGTCGCAGCGATGACAAGCGCCCAAAGAAATACGTCTTGGATATGTTTCCCTACCCATCCGGTGATCTGCATATGGGCCATGCCGAGGCTTATGCTCTTGGCGATGTAATAGCGCGCTACTGGATTCAAAAAGGCTTCAACGTGCTGCATCCCATCGGGTGGGATGCATTTGGCTTACCAGCTGAAAATGCGGCAATCAAACGCAATGAAGATCCAAAGATTTGGACCTATGAAAACATTGCCGTACAAAAAGCATCTATGCGCCGCTTTGCATGTTCATTTGATTGGGATCGCGTCTTTAATACGTGCGATCCTGAGTATTACAAATGGAATCAATGGCTTTTTTTACAGCTATACGAGCGTGGCCTGGCATATCGCAAAGACTCTGCCGTCAATTGGTGTCCCGACTGTCAGACTGTGTTAGCTAACGAGCAAGTTGTTGCCGGTCTATGCGAGAGATGTGATACAGCAGTTACCAAGAAAAAACTTAATCAGTGGTATTTCAAGATCACTGATTACGCCGATCGCTTACTAGATGACATGGCACAGCTTGAGGGAAAGTGGCCAGAAAAAGTCTTGATGATGCAGCGTAATTGGATTGGGCGATCAACCGGAGCCAACGTCTCTTTTGTAATTGAGGGACGCAATAAGCCTGTGATTGTCTATACAACACGCCCAGATACATTATTTGGTGCGACATTCATGGTGGTTGCCGCTGATAGCGAGCTCGCCGCCGAACTTGTCGTGGGCACTGGTGTTGAATCAGAGTTTGGTTCATACCTTGAAAAGATAAAGGCCGATAGTGATATCGATCGCCTTGCAACTGATCGTGAAAAGACTGGTGTGTTCTTGAATCGCTTTGCAATCAATCCAGTCAATGGTTCGAAAATTCCTATATGGGCTAGCGACTATGTCTTGGCAGATTATGGGACTGGCGTGATTATGGCAGTCCCAGCACATGATCAACGCGACCTAGATTTTGCTCGCGCCATGAAACTACCTGTGACCGTGGTTGTCGATACCGGTGAGGAGGACCCAAACGTAAGTGGTGTAGCAACTGTTGGCGATGGCACTTTAATCAACTCTGGCGCACTCAATGGCATGAACAAAGATGGTGCAATTGCAGCGATAAACGCTCAACTTGAAAGAGATGGTCTTGGAAAAGCTGCACGCAACTATCGTCTGCGTGACTGGTTGGTTTCGCGCCAGCGTTATTGGGGCACACCGATTCCAATTATTCACTGCCCAGCATGCGGAGAAGTCCCAGTACCTGCCGATCAACTTCCTTTAACCCTGCCACACGCTGAAGGTTTAGATTTAAAGCCAAAGGGAACCTCGCCGCTAGGTGCTGCAACTGATTGGGTCAATGTGAAATGCCCGAACTGCGCAGGCGATGCTAAGCGCGATACCGACACTATGGATACTTTCGTCGACTCTTCTTGGTACTACCTTCGCTATCCATCATCGACTAATCACTCCGAGGCATTTTCAAAGAAAGATATACAGACATGGCTGCCCGTTGATCAATATGTTGGTGGTGTAACTCACGCTATCTTGCACCTTCTATATAGCCGTTTTTTTACCAAGGTCCTCAATGACATAGGCATGCTTGATTTCAATGAGCCATTCACTCGATTATTGAATCAAGGCATGGTCGTCATGGATGGTTCGGCGATGTCAAAGAGTCGGGGCAACTTAGTACGTTTATCTGATGAGTTGGAGCACCACGGCGTCGATGCCATCCGCTTATCGATGGTTTTTGCCGGACCTCCTGAAGATGATGTCGATTGGTCAGATGTTTCACCATCGGGATCAGTCAAGTTCTTATCGCGCGCTTGGCGTCTATCGGGAGATGTCAAGAGTGCACCTGGTGTTGATTTTACAAAGGGTGAGATGACTCTTCGCAAAGCTACACACAAGGCTCTGCATGATGCAGATTTTGCCGTTGAATCCTTTCGCTTTAACGTCGCAGTCGCCCGTGTGATGGAGCTCGTTAATGCAACCCGCAAAGCGATTGACTCAGGACCGGGCGCAGGTGATCCGGCGGTGCGCGAGGCCGTAGAGGCGATTGCAATTATGTTATCCCTGGTCGCTCCCTTTACCGCCGAAGAGATGTGGGAGCGTTTGGGCCATCAACCTTCGGTGGCGCGTGCTGGCTGGCCAGTAGTCGATACAAAACTCTTAGTTGCCGATTCCATAACGGCCGTTGTTCAGATTAATGGAAAGATCAAAGATCGCCTTGACGTTGAACCAACGATTAGTGATGCCGATCTTGAAGCGGCCGCACTTGCCCTACCTGCCATCGTATCGGCGCTTAAAGGCTCCACAATTACCAAGATCATTACTCGTGCACCAAAGATCGTAAATATCGTTATCAACAGTTAGAGCTCATTGGTCTGAGCAGGCCACACACACAGGCTTAAATCGGGCGCATGAATCAAATAACCCAAGCTTTCGAAAGAATCAGCTCCTGGTGGTATGAACTCCACTACTCACGGATGCAAAAACGCGCCTTACTCACTCTGAGCGTACTCATACTCGCTGCCTCATCTCTTATTGTTGTTCGGGGCAACAGTCACGAGGTTCTAACCCCGCCATTAATCCCAATTCAAATAACTGCACCAGAAATCTTTGTAGATGTCACTGGAGCGGTCAATAAGCCAGGTGTCTACAGTATGGCTGCAAACTCAAGGGTCATAGATGCTATTAAATCAGCTGGTAACAGCGCACCTGGTGCTGATCTATCTACGATAAATCTGGCACGGGTCTTATCTGATGGTGAGCAGATATACGTTGATGCAACGCTGACTAATGGGGCACGCGGGAAAGCTGTTACCTCAGTGCGACGTGGTCCACTCAATATCAATCGCGCAACTGTAGGGCAGTTTGACTCACTTGATGGGATTGGACCTGTCATTGCTCAACGAATTGTGGAGTATCGCAAGATAAATGGAGCATTTCTTACGATTGATGATCTTCAAAAGGTGAGCGGAATCGGTGCAGCAAAATTCGCTATCATCAAAAGCAAAGTCCGCGTCTAGGCGACTTTAGAGCCGTTGCAGTCGGTGCGGCTATTTGGCTGGGGGCTCTGCTACAAAGCGCTATCGCGCCTTGGCGAATCAGTATCTGTGCGCTCTTGTTTACACTTCTCTCACTGTGGAGTCGAAAATTTCGCTTCACGGTAATCATTACCGCTCTCTTACTTGGTTCAACGGTGATGTCTTTGCGGCAGGCCTCTTTGGCACAATCACAAATAGCCCACTTGTATGGGCAAACAGTAGATATAAGGGCGCAAGTTGTCACAGACCCCAATCAGACGACGAGCGGTAATTACAGTTTTCTGGCGCGCGCCACATATGTTGGAGCACACAATGGCGCTTATCAAATGCGCACACCAATCCGTATCATTACTTCGAAGAAAGGCGTGCTGCGCCTTCTTCCGGGGCAGAGTTTTGCCGCCTCTGCCCGGATCGTCTCGAGCAAAGAGGGGCGTGTAGGCGGACTCGTATTAATCGATGCCGACGTCAAAGTACTTACTCAGGCATCGCGCTGGGCACGATCTTTGGCATCAATAAGACGAGGCCTACGTGATCTCTCCGGAGAGGGTGATGCCGGCGCACTGATTCCAGGAATGGTTCTGGGTGATACCTCTAAGCAAACTCCTGAGTTCAAGATCGCAATGAAGCGTTCAGGATTGATGCATTTAGTCGCAGTCAGTGGTGCAAATTTTGCGATCGTCTCAAGTTTTGTCTTATGGTGCATGCAATTTCTCTTCACTCGAATAAAACTGCGTCTGGGCGCAACGGCTATCGCTCTCATCTGCTTCATTGCACTGGTACGCCCATCACCCTCGGTCCTACGCGCTGCTGCGATGGCGGCAGTGATTCTTGTTGCACAAGGAACTCACCGGGCTCGTGATTCACTTCCAGCACTGGGCTTTGCAATGGGCGCAGTAGTTATCGCCGATCCATGGCAGGCACGTGATGCTGGATTTGCCCTCTCCGTCATGGCAACGAGTGGTCTTCTTCTCTTTGCCCCGTTAGTTATCGAAAAACTCAGAGGCAGAATGCCACTCAAGCTCGCACAGGCCTTAGCACCGCCCATCGCCGCAATCATCTTTTGTTCCCCGGTTCTGGTCGCACTCTCGGGATATTTATCACCCGTGAGCATCATTGCTAATTTACTGGCGGCTCCAGCCGTGGGTCCAATCACGATCTTAGGCTTCATAGCCGCACTTGTTTCCCCCTTTTCACCCTTTATCAGCACCATCCTCATATGGCTCATTCGATATCCAGCCGGCTTTATTTCAGCAGTTGCAAATTGGGCCGCACAATTTCCAGTTTTGACTCTGCGCAGCGGAAGCATTGGTTTTCTCATCGTCGCACTTTTTATTTTGATACTGTGGCTATTCAAGCGATATCTCAGATCTATCTCCCTCGTTGCCCTGGTTTTAATTCTCATGCTGACATGGGTGCAACGTTGGCCAGCAGGGGATTGGCAGATAGCCAATTGTGATGTGGGTCAAGGCGATTCGATGGCCATTAATTTGGGCAATCACCGCGCAATTATTATTGATGTGGGGCCCGATCCATTGATAGAGGATCGATGTCTTAAGGCTCTTGGAATAAAGGAGATTCCATTGTTGATCCTCTCGCATTTTCACGCAGACCATGTTCGTGGACTCAGTGGTGCTATAAAAAAACGTAAAGTTTCACAAATCTGGGTGAGCACCAATGCCGAACCAATTATGGAGAGTGCTCGTGTAAGCGCCCTCATGAGGGGTATAGAGATCGTGATGCCTCAACGAGGCTCTCGGGTGAATATTGGAGAGTTCACGATAGATGTGATGTGGCCGGCAAGTGGCACTCATATCTTTGCATCAATGCCAGGTGATGGCTCGGCCGTAAATAACTCGAGTATTGCTCTGCGAATAAGCTCGAGAGATTTCACACTCTTTGCAGCAGGAGATATAGAGCCACCGGTTCAACATGAGCTCATAAGGGGAATGACCAGTGTGGATATTTACAAAGTTTCACATCATGGATCTAAGTATCAGGATGCCAATCTCATGGCAGCCCTTGCTCCTAAAGTGGCCATCATCAGTGTGGGGGTAAGGAATGTTTATGGACATCCAGCGCCACAAACCGTGCAGGCGCTGACTAGACTTGGAGGGCAAGTTTATCGAACCGATACCGACGGAGCGATAAGTATTACGGCGAACTCACATCAGTTGAAAGTTCGCACGAGCAAGGGCAGATTTAATCTCTTTCGATTGGGGTAGCCGCATGAAAGCCTTCTACCTCATCCTTGGCTCTGAGGGTGCCTTATCGGATCGTGCAATCGATCGATTAACTGTGGAGTTGAAAGAGGCTGGATGCGAAATCACCAACCTTTTTGCAGCACAAACAATCGTCGGTGATATTTCAGATGCTCTGGCACCATCTCTTTTCTCGCAACGCCGTGCCCTGATCCTGCGAGATTTGCAGGATCTGCCTGAAGAAAATCGTGATGAAATCACACGTTATTTAGAGAGCCCAGATGAGAGCTTGACGGTGATCTTTCTCCATAAGGGTGGCGTGAAGGGCAAAGCCTTGTTAGATGCGATTAAGAGAGTAAAGCCAGAGGTGATTGCCTGCGAGCCACTGAAGAAAGAGTCAGAGAAAGAGGGATTTATAAAGGAGCTTTTTTTAGATAACCATCGAAAGGCATCGCAAGGTGCAATCAATGCTCTAGTCGGCGCACTCGGAAGTGACCTGCGTGAATTGAGTGCGGCAGTATCTCAAATTTGTGCCGATGCACCTGTGGGTATAATTGACGAGTTGATGATCGATAAGTTTCACCAAGGTCGTATTGAGACGACTGGATTCGATGTCGCTGATGCAACACTTGATGGAAACCTATCGGGCGCACTGATCGCACTTCGTAGTGCTCTAGAAACGGGCACAGATCCCGTGATGATCACAAGTGCAATCGCATCTGCTCTTCGCTCCATAGCAAAGGTATCGAGTGTTAATCGCGGCGTTAAATCCTTCGAGTTAGCTGGACAATTGGGTATGGCGCCATGGCAGATTGATAAGGCCCGCCGATCATTAAATCGCTGGTCACCTGGGGCGCTGGCAGATGCAGTAGGTGTCATTGCCCAAGCAGATGCCGAGGTCAAAGGCGCTGCCAGTGATCCGATTTACGCCCTCGAAAAGGCGATAACTCGCATCGCTACGGCTCAACTGCGCGGTTGAGGCAATTTGACCGTGAGGGGCGCTCATCCGTACTCTTGACCCCTGCCCAAAGTTCACATAGTGGGCTCAATTGAACTGGAGTAAGTCGTGTACGCAATCGTTAAAGCTGGTGGTCGCCAGGAAAAGGTCGCAGTTGGGGACACGGTCACAGTCGATCGTATCGATGCAGCCGTTGGCGCAACTGTTCTATTTCCAGCCCTCTTGCTCGTAGATGGCGCAACTGTCACGACCGATTCAGTGGCTCTTTCATCGGTGAAGGTAACTGGCGAGGTTCTTGAAGAGACAAAGGGTCCGAAGATCGACATCCTGCGTTATAAGAACAAGACCGGTCACCGCCGCCGCCAGGGCTTTCGCTCAAAGCTCACACGTGTAAAAATTACCGCTATCAATGGCGCGAAGTAAGTAGGGGGCACAGGAAATGGCAAGTAAAAAGGGAGTCTCCTCGACACGTAACGGTCGCGATTCAAATCCTCAGTACCTGGGCATCAAACGCTTTGGTGGCCAGGAAGTTAATGCCGGTGAGATCTTGGTGCGTCAGCGCGGAACACATTTTCATCCAGGTAAGAACGTAGGACGCGGTAAAGATGACACTCTATTTGCACTATCAGCGGGTTGCGTTGAGTTCGGTCGCGCTCGCGGACGTCGTGTAGTGAACGTGGTCCCGGCCGCTTAATTCAGGTTTCTCATAAAAGAGCGAGCCGCGATGCGTGGCTCGCTTTTTTTATTTCTACTATCAAATAACGAAGGGAGTACACCAGATGACAAGTTTCGTCGATCGGGTGGTTCTCTATGCCATGGCAGGAAAGGGTGGTGATGGCTGCGTCTCGGTTAAGCGGGAAAAATTTAAGCCATTGGGTGGCCCCGATGGTGGAAACGGTGGTCGTGGAGGTGATGTGATTCTGGTTGTAGATCCATCGGTCACGACCCTGCTTGATTTTCATCACTCACCTCACCGCAAGGCTACTTCGGGCCATCAGGGTTATGGCGATCGCAAAGATGGCTATCAGGGTGATGATTTAATTCTGGGTGTCCCCAATGGCACAGTCATCATTGATAGCAATGGTGAACAGATTGCCGATTTAATCGGTAGTGGAACTGTATTTGTTGCAGCACAGGGTGGACATGGTGGACTTGGCAATCTAGCTCTGGCCTCATCAAAGCGTCGTGCACCTGGCTTTGCCCTCCTCGGTGAACCAGGAGAAGAACGAACACTCTCACTTGAATTAAAATCGGTCGCAGATATCGCACTCGTTGGCTATCCAAGTGCTGGAAAATCATCGCTTATTGCCGCGATTTCATCGGCCCGACCAAAGATTGCCGATTATCCATTTACGACTCTTGTACCAAATCTTGGAGTTGTACAGGCAGGAGAGACACGCTTTACAGTCGCCGATGTTCCGGGATTGATCCCAGGTGCAAGTCAAGGCAAGGGTTTAGGCCTTGAGTTTTTACGACATGTTGAACGATGTGTCGCATTAGTTCATGTGCTCGACTGTGCGACTCTGGAGACTGATCGCAATCCAGTTCAAGATCTTGAGACTATTGAGAACGAATTGGCACTCTATGGTGGCCTCGAAGATCGAGTACGCATCATCGCACTCAATAAGATCGATCTTCCTGATGGTCAATCTATGGCAGATATGGTTGCAAGTGAACTTCGTGAAAAAGGTTATGAGGTCTATCCAGTATCGGCAGCCTCACGTGCCGGTCTGCGAGAGCTCACCTATGCTATGGCCCGCCTGATTCAAAGAGATCGTGCCGCCGCCGTCACGCAAGAGCGCACTCGTATTGTCCTGCGCCCAGTTGCAGTCGATGACTCGGGCTTTTCTGTGCAGGTCAATACCGATGGCTCATTCACGGTGCGTGGTAAAAAAGTAGAGCGATGGGTCCGCCAGACAAACTTCAAAAATGCTGAGGCGATCGGTTACTTAGCCGATCGGCTAGCCCAACTCGGTGTTGAAAAAGATCTCTTCAAAAAAGGGGCAACTGCTGGAAGTGAGGTTCGAATCGGTGATGGTGCAACCGAAGTCGTCTTTGACTGGGAGCCCACTATTGAGGCAGGTGCTGAACAGTTAGCTGGTCACCTTCACCGCCGAGGTGAGGATTCACGTCTTGAATCTACGTGGAGCCAAACTGTGAAGACAGAGGATTCCTTAAGTGATGATGAGATCGCTAAACAGTGGGAATACAACGTATCTGACCCCCACTCACCTAAAATTGCAGATACGCAGCAAGAGGACGGAGATTCCAAGTGAGTCGATCTAGGATCAGTGCAGCAAAGCGCATCGTGATCAAGATTGGTTCATCCTCTCTGACCGGTAAGGCCGGAGCGCAATTAGATACGGCGGCAGTTGATGAACTTGTTGAAGTCGTAGCTGCCTGCAGAAAACGTGGCTCTGAAGTAGTCGTAGTCTCATCGGGTGCTATCGCCGCAGGCCTTGCACCTCTTGGGCTTACTTCGCGTCCTACAGATTTAGCCACCCAACAAGCCGCGGCCTCAGTTGGTCAAGGCCTACTTATTGCCCAATATACGAGGAGCTTTGCAAAGCATGCAATAACTGCATCTCAGATCTTAATAACAACTGAAGATGTTGTGCGCCGATCACATTATCAAAATGCTCAACGCACTTTATATCGTTTACTACAACTCGGTGTTGTCCCAGTCATCAATGAAAATGACACAGTTGGCACGCAAGAGATCCGTTTCGGAGATAATGATCGACTGGCAGCACTCGTGGCTCTACTCGTTGGAAGCGATTTATTAGTGCTCATCTCAGATGTCGATGCTCTGTATGACGCACCTCCGGAGCAGGCAGGGGCTAAAGTAATTTATGAAGTCTTTAAAATGAGTGATATTGACCGCGTCTCCCTTGGCGGAGCAGGTGGTTCGGGTGTCGGCAGCGGGGGTATGGTCACCAAAGTTGAGGCTGCACGGATTGCAACTAGTGCAGGGATCCCAATGCTTCTTACCTCGCTCTCCCATGTGGAAGAGGCCATGAACGGTGGCGAATTTGGCACTTATTTTCACGCACATGCAAAGAAGACGACCTCACGTCTTTTATGGTTAGCCCATGCGAGCACAACGCAGGGTCGATTAGTTTTGGATATTGGTGCAGTACAAGCGGTTTTGGAGAGGGGAGTCTCACTCCTACCAGCTGGTGTTACCGCGGTACATGGTGATTTCAGTGCAGGAGATGCCGTTGAGTTAGTGGGGCCAGATTCCAAGGTCATCGCACGCGGACTTGTTGCATTCGATAGTAGCGAAATTCCCCTCATGCTTGGTCGCTCGACGAAAGAGTTAGCTCAAAGCTTGGGGCCAGAGTATGAGCGTGAGTTGGTCCATCGTGATGACTTGGTCTTGATATAAATGGATGCCACAACATTGGTAGCACAACTAGCTGATACGGCTCGTAGAGCGGCGCGCACATTGAGTACTGCAACGGCCACCGAGCGCAAGGGGGCCTTGATTGCCATCGCAGATGCGCTAGATGCTCGAAGTGCCCAGATCATCGCGGAGAACGAGAAAGATATGGCACGTGGACGTGCAGCAAATCTGAACTCATCACTACTTGACCGCCTGTTATTAACCCCAGAGCGAGTCGCATCCATTGCAGATGGTGCACGCCAAGTTGCCGCTCTTGCAGATCCATTGGGCAAGGTTCTTCGTGAATCAGTGTTACCCAATGGAATTGAACTCAAACAGATGACTGTGCCTTTTGGCGTTATTGGGATGGTTTATGAGGCCCGCCCTAACGTGACCGTTGATGCAGCAGTTATTTTATTGATGTCTGGAAACGCAGCGCTCCTGCGTGGATCATCTAGTGCCGCGCAGAGTAATCAGATACTGGTAACAGTCATGCGAGATGCTTTAGCAAAGACCTCAATTTCACCTGATGTTATTCAATTAGTGCCATCTGAAAATCGTGAGACGGTAAAGGCACTCCTGCATGCACGTGGCAAAGTAGATCTAGTGATCCCACGAGGTAGTGCAGCACTTATACGAATGGTCGTAGATGAGTCCACCGTGCCCACAATCGAGACTGGCGCTGGTGTCTGTCATGTTTATATCGATGAGTTTGCCGATCTCTCGATCGCCCTACCAATTATTATTAACTCCAAAGTTCAACGGCCAAGTGTGTGTAATGCGGCAGAGACATTACTTGTTCATGAAAGTATCGCTGGTGAGTTTTTGCCTGTTGCAATGCAGGCCCTGCATGATGCCGGCGTGATTTTGCACGCTGATGCCGCCGCACTAGCCCTTGCTCACTCAGTTCCTGCAAGCCTTGCTACCGATGAGAATTGGTCGACTGAGTATGGAACTTTAGAAATGAACATCGCGATCGTTGCCTCCGTAGATGCCGCTAGCGAACATATTGAGCAGTACGGCACGAAGCACACAGAGGCCATCGTCACTGAAAATCGTGAGAATGCAGCACGATTCATCGCCTTGAGTGATTGTGCCGCCGTTATGATCAATACGTCGACACGCTTCACCGATGGTGAACAGATGGGCTTTGGCGCTGAGATTGGAATTTCAAATCAAAAATTACATGCTCGCGGTCCCATGGGATTAGAGGCGATGACAACGACAACCTGGATAGTTACGGGAAATGGACAGATTCGCAGTTAGTGTGCGGATTTATTAGACTGGAATCCTATGAGCAGCCTTTCGCGTGATGATGTTGCAAATCTTGCTCGCCTAGCGCGGATCCAGATGAGCGAGGAAGAGTTAGTCAGTCTTTCTCATGAGTTCACGGTAATCCTGGATGCGGTAGCTCGAGTACAAGAAGTGGCAAGTGCGGATGTTGAACCGACCTCACATCCACTTCCTCTTCGTAACGTCTTTCGCCCCGATGTTGTTCTTCCATCACTTTCTACCTCAGAGGCACTATCTGGAGCACCCGCCCAAGAAGAGTCACGCTTTCGAGTCCCACAGATTCTAGGTGAGGAGTGATTCGCGATAGCGCATCGCAAATGGCGAAAGCGCTGGCTGCTGGTGATATAACTAGCGTTGCATTGACCCAAGTGCATCTAGATCGCATCACATCGGTAGATACAGATGTCCATGCATTTCTCTTTGTTGATACTCAAGGCGCTTTGGCTCAAGCTGCAGCCGTCGATGCCAAGCGTGCCGCTGGTGAAAAACTCTCACCTCTGGCAGGGGTTCCGCTCGCATTAAAAGATGTAATGACCCAGAAGAATGTCCCAACAACGGCCGGATCAAAGATCCTAGAGGGCTGGCGACCACCATACGACTCAACAGTTGTTACCAATCTGCGAGCCAACGACATAGTGATCTTGGGTAAGACAAATATGGATGAGTTCGCAATGGGTTCATCGACTGAAAACTCGGCTTACGGTCCAACACATAACCCATGGGATCTAACGCGCATTCCTGGTGGCTCTGGTGGAGGATCATCGGCCGCCCTTGCCGCCTTTGAAGCACCCCTTGCTATCGGTACTGATACCGGCGGATCGATCCGCCAACCGGCAGCGGTGACTGGAACCGTTGGCGTCAAACCTACATATGGCGCAGTTTCACGATTTGGTTTGATTGCATTCTCATCATCTCTAGATCAAGCAGGTCCCTGCGCACGAAACGTATTAGATGCCGCACTTTTGCATGAGGCGATCGCTGGATATGACGCAAGGGATTCAACGAGCATCAACGCACCTGTTCCACAGGTAGTTAATGCAGCGAAATCTGGTGATGTCAAAGGAATGAAGATTGGCGTGGTCAAAGAGCTCAACGGTGATGGTTATCAAAGTGGTGTGCGCATCCGTTTTGAAGAGTCATTAGAGCTCTTGGCTAAGGCAGGAGCGGAAATTGTCGAGGTATCGGCGCCTAATTTTGAGTATGCCTTGGCTGCCTATTATTTGATCGCACCATCGGAGTGCTCCTCAAACTTAGCTCGCTTTGATGCAATGCGTTATGGCCTACGTGTCGGGGATGGTGAGGGAGCATCGGCTGAGTCGGTGATGAACCTGACGCGAAAAGCGGGATTCGGTCGCGAAGTCAAGCGTCGCATCATTCTTGGTACTTATGCACTCTCTTCTGGTTACTACGATGCATATTATGGCAGTGCCCAGAAAGTTCGAACTCTGATCACGCAGGATTTTGATAAAGCCTTCCAAAAATGTGATGTGATGGTCTCACCGACCTGCCCAACAACGGCTTTTAAAATAGGAGAAAAATCAAATGATCCGATTGCGATGTATTTAAATGACATTGCAACGATCCCTGTGAACATGGCGGGTATCGGGGGAATGTCTCTTCCTGCTGGACTTGCTCCTGAGGATGGACTGCCAGTCGGTTTCCAAATCATGGCACCAGCTATGGCCGATCAACGGATGTACTTGGTCGGTGCCGCCTTGGAAGAGGCCCTGCTTACCAAGTGGGGCGCACCGCTGCTTTCAAAGATTCCAGAATTAAGGGGCAAATAATGGCACTTACATATGATGAGGTGGTCGCCAAGTATGAGCCGGTCCTTGGTCTTGAAGTGCACGTTGAACTCAATACTGAATCAAAGATGTTTTGCCCCTGCAGCACCATCTTTGGTGCAGAACCCAATACACAGACCTGTCCTGTTTGCCTAGCTCTTCCTGGGGCGCTGCCGAGCGTTAACGAAAAGGCGATTGAATCTACGATCAAGATTGGCCTTGCCCTGAACTGTTCGATCGCTCCTTTTAGCCGCTTTGCCCGCAAAAACTATTTCTATCCCGATATGCCTAAAAACTTTCAGATTTCACAGTATGACGAACCAATCTGCATCAACGGCTATGTTGATGTAGAGATCGATACCGATGAAGGTCCCAAAGTTTTTCGGATTGAGATTGAGCGAGTTCATATGGAGGAAGACACAGGAAAATCACTTCATGTCGGGGGTGCAACAGGCCGTATTCATGGCGCAGAGTATTCGTTGCTCGACTACAACCGGGCTGGGATTCCTCTTGTTGAGATCGTCACCAAGATCGTTCCTGGTACGGGTAAATATGCACCACAGGTGGCAAAGGCATATGTCGGTGAACTGCGGGATATTTTGCGCTCACTCGATGTCAGTGATGTGAAGATGGAGCAAGGCTCGCTGAGATGTGATGCCAACGTCTCACTTCGCCTCATCGGCTCGCAGGTTTTAGGTACTCGTAGTGAGACTAAAAATGTCAACTCTCTGCGCTCTGTCGAACGTGCGATTCGCGGGGAGATGATCCGCCATGCAGAGCTCTTGAACAAGGGCGAGCGTGTTGTGCAAGAGACGCGTCACTTCCAAGAGGAGAGTGGATTAACTCGCTCGGGTCGCTCCAAAGAGGCGGCCGAGGATTATCGATATTTCCCTGAGCCAGATCTTGTCCCAGTGGCACCGGATGCTGCGTGGATTCAAACTTTGCGAGATGGATTACCCGAGCGAGCATCGATTCATCGCAAGCGCTTACAGGAGGCCTGGGCCGTGCCTGATAAGGAGATGGCGGCGATGATCAATGCCGATGTCTTAAATCTCGTTGAGGCGAGCGTTGATTTAGGAGCCGATCCAACGAAGGCACGTGGCTGGTGGCTGGGTGAGATCTCTCGAATTGCAAATGACAAAGATCTCGCAATCTCAGATTTATCAATAACACCAAGTGATGTCGCCCAAATTGTCGCATTCGTAAATTCTGGGGAGCTCACCGATAAGTTAGCGCGCCAAGTCATAGAGGGTGTAATCGCGGGAGAAGGCACTCCTGCTGCAGTTATCGCTCATCGAGGGATTAAAGTTGTTAACGATGATGGCGCTCTCATGGCTGCGATTGAAAAAGTATGTGCCGAGCAGCCTGAGACTGCGCACAAGATTCGCAATGGTCATCTACCTGCAGCAGGTGCGTTGATCGGTGCAGTCATGAAAGAGACCAAAGGTCAGGCCGATGCCGCTCGTGTACGCAAACTCCTACTCGCTCATTTAGGTCAGGCAGAATAGACTCGAGCCTATGACTTCGATGAAACCGCGCTCTGGACTCGTCACAGATGGATTGGAGCGGGCTCCTGCACGTGGAATGCTGCGTGCAATTGGCATGGGCGATGAGGATTGGGTTAAACCCCAAATTGGTATCGCATCCTCTTGGAATGAGATCACCCCATGCAATCTCTCACTGGATCGATTAGCCAAAGCATCTAAGCAGGGCGTCCTCGATGCCGGTGGTTTTCCTATGCAGTTTGGCACCATCTCAGTCTCTGATGGAATATCAATGGGACATGAAGGAATGCACTTCTCGCTCGTCTCACGCGAAGTTATCGCCGACTCTGTCGAAACGGTCATGCAGGCCGAGCGCTTCGATGGGATGGTCACCTTTGCTGGATGTGATAAGTCCCTTCCCGGAATGATGATGGCCGCTGCACGATTAGATGTTGCAAGCGTCTTTGTCTATGCCGGCTCTACTCTGCCTGGTCAAGTCGATGGTAAAGATGTGACGATCATCGATGCCTTTGAAGCAGTAGGTGCATGTGCGCGTGGATTGATAACACAGGAGCGTGTAGATCAAATCGAGCGGGCAATCTGTCCTGGCGAAGGAGCCTGCGGTGGAATGTTCACTGCAAACACGATGGCAAGTATCGCCGAAGCAATTGGTCTATCACTGCCAGGCTCGGCGGCTCCTCCCTCAGTCGATCGCAGACGCGATGCATTCGCCGTTGCCTCTGGTGCAGCGGTCGTCGAATTAATCCGCAATGGAATCACGACACGAGATATCCTCACGAAGCCTGCATTTGAAAATGCAATCACGATTTTAATGGCACTTGGCGGCTCGACGAATGCGATTCTGCACTTACTCGCAATTGCACATGAGGCCGATGTTGATTTGGAGCTCCATGATTTTCATCGAATCGGCTCAAAGGTCCCGTTGTTGGCCGATGTGAAACCATTTGGCCGCTTTGTGATGACTGATATCGATAAGGTCGGAGGAATTCCGGTAATTCTTAAAGCCCTTCTTGATGCCAAAATGTTGCATGGTGATGTGCTCACAGTGACTGGAAAGACGATGGCGCAAAATCTACGTGATATCAATCCGCCAGATCCAGATGGAGAGATCCTACGTGCTGCATCTGCTCCGTTATCTACTGATGTTGGAATCACGATTCTGGGTGGCTCTCTTGCACCTGATGGCGCAGTATGCAAAACAGCTGGCATAGGCATGACATCATTTGAGGGACCAGCACGGGTATTTGAACGCGAGCAGGCGGCGATGGATGCACTCGAGAATGGGACGATCCAATCAGGTGATGTTGTTGTCATTCGCTACGAGGGTCCCAAGGGTGGACCAGGTATGCGCGAGATGTTGATGATCACAGGTGCGATCAAAGGTGCAGGTTTGGGTAAGACAACTCTTCTCTTAACTGATGGACGTTTTTCGGGTGGATCGACTGGTCTGTGTGTTGGTCACGTCTCACCAGAGGCCCTCGATGGTGGGCCGATAGCCTTCGTAAAGGATGGAGATATCGTGCGAATTGATATAACCAATCGCACGTTGGATCTGCTCGTTGATCAGGCCGAGCTTGCATCCCGCAAAGTTGGTTGGAGACCACTTGGCCATAAATACAGCCGTGGGGTCCTACACAAATACTCCCAATTAGTGGGCTCGGCATCCAAAGGCGCAGTCTGCGACTGAGTGTTCAAATTGTGAGATGTCCATCTCACGCCTTGACTCATCTCATCCTCTAGTGGAGAATCAGCCTATGAATTTACCTCAAACAAACAATTTACCTCAAACAAACTCAGTGGTGATTTAAAAGCGCGTGATCTAGCAATTCGATCGCGCGCTGCCCTCAGTTAATCTGGGGGTTTTTTCATTTAACAGCGGTTACTACACATGGAAGGAGATGGACAATGAGTCAGATGAATGGAGCGAGTTCACTTGTGGCATCTCTTGAGGCCGCCGGTGTAGATGTGATGTTTGGTATTCCAGGTGGTGCGATCTTGCCAGCCTATGACCCGATCTTCTCCAGCTCGATCCGCCACATTCTTGTGCGTCACGAGCAGGGCGCAGGACATGCCGCCACTGGATATGCCCAAGTGACTGGTCGTGTGGGTGTGTGCATTGCAACTTCGGGACCAGGGGCGACAAACCTTGTCACACCACTTGCAGATGCCGCGATGGACTCAGTTCCTGTAGTTGCAATTACCGGTCAAGTTCCATCCCTTGCTATCGGTACCGATGCCTTTCAAGAGGCCGACATTCGCGGTATCACCATGCCATTTACCAAGCACAACTATTTGATTACCGATCCAGCTCAGATACCGCGCGCTATCGCTGAGGCCTTTCATATTGCCAGCACAGGTCGACCTGGTCCAGTCTTGGTCGATATCGCAAAAGATGCACTACAGAAGATGACAGATTTTGAGTTTCCAACTTCAGTCTCTCTCAAAGGTTATCAACCGCAGGTTATGCCCAATGCTCAGAGTATTATCGACGCCGCTGATCTGATCGCTCAATCTAGTAAACCAATCTTTTATGTCGGTGGTGGAGTTATCAAGGCGGAGGCATCGCGCGAGCTATTAGAGCTTGCACAACTACTGGGTGCTCCAGTTGTCACAACTTTGATGGCACGTGGTGCATTTCCAGATACCCATCCTTTACATCTTGGAATGCCCGGGATGCACGGCACTGTCGCTGCAGTCACTGGGCTCCAAAAGGCCGACCTACTCATCACTTTAGGTGCACGCTTTGATGATCGCGTCACTGGAAAACTATCCACATTCGCGGTCAATGCGAAGGTCATTCACGCCGATGTAGATCCAGCTGAAATCGGTAAGAACCGTTTCGCCGATGTTGCAGTTCTGGGCGATTTAAAACACACAATCGCAGCATTGATTCCAGCGTTAAAGATTGCTCTTGCCAAGAATCGCCCTGATTTAGCGCCATGGCTGCACCAGATGAACTCACTTCGAGCCTCCTATCCATTGGGTTATGACACTCCAAAAGATGGTGCACTATCTCCACAGTATGTGATCGAGCGCTTAGGCAAGATCTCTGGCCCCCACGCTATCTTTGCCGCAGGTGTTGGCCAGCATCAGATGTGGGCATCGCAGTTCATTTCTTATGAAAACCCACGCACATGGCTTAACTCAGGGGGTCTTGGCACCATGGGTTACGCAGTTCCAGCAGCGATGGGTGCAAAAGTTGGAGCACCTGATACAACAGTCTGGGCTATCGATGGAGATGGCTGTTTCCAGATGACCAACCAAGAGTTAGTGACCTGCGCACTTAATAATATCCCAATCAAAGTTGCGATCATCAACAATGAATCACTCGGTATGGTGCGTCAATGGCAGACCTTGTTCTATGAGGGTCGTTATTCAAATACCAACCTCGAATCAAAGCGAGTGCCAAACTTTCCGATGTTGGCCGAGGCTATGGGCTGTATTGGTTTGAGTTGTGAGCGCGCCGAGGATGTGGATTCAACTATTGAAAAGGCCATGAACATCAATGATCAACCCGTTGTCGTTGACTTCCGAGTCCATCGTGATGCCATGGTCTGGCCGATGGTTGCCGCCGGAACTTCAAATGATGACATCATGATCGCGCGCGAGACCGCACCCGACTGGGATTCACAGGAGCTATAAAATGGCCCAACACACCCTTGAAGTTATCGTTG
>JABMMN010000030.1 GCA_013205535.1 Candidatus Planktophila sp. | reverse complement strand
TTCTTGGTGGGGCGGGTAGGGCTCGAACCGACGACGACGGAATTATGAGTTCCGGGCGCTAACCAACTGAGCTACCGCCCCTAATGGAGTGACTTTACTGTAGTTTTTTGTTGCGCTGAAATCCCCTTCGACCCCAGAACTCCCACATACCCATCACTGTGAGAACAAGAGCGAATCCAAAGAGAAGATCCTCAATTGGGGCACTTGCAATCCGGATTCCAATAATTGTCTCCGGGTCGTACATAACGATAGCTTTTCCATCACTTCGAGGATGTGTGAGCCACCAGTTAGTTATCAACTGGAAGGGAAAAATGATCGCATAGGAGAGCCAGAAAGCTAGACGCGTTAAAAGCGAGTTCTTGAAGAGAAAGAGATCGATCATGATCGAGAGAGAAAAGGCTGTTATTGCAATATCGCTATAGATCACTGCTCTTTATCCTTACCAAACTCCTTCTCACGCAAGTGAGGTTTCACCGTCGTCACGCCCTCTATGGTCAAGATAGCTGCCATTGGAACGATGATGAAAAAGAGGAACTCCTCTAATGGGATCTCGAAGGGGCCGTAGATTCCAAGCATTCGATCCCTATTGAAAAACCAGTGTCCTTGGGCGATTGCATATGCATCCCAAGCTAGGAAGAAAATGCTCACTGGCAGAATGCTTACAAGAGCTCTTTTCCACCTTCGCAGAACACTTGTCTTGAGAAATATTTCAAGCCAAAAAGAGCCAAAAACTGTGAAAACTAACATTGCCATATAGCCAAATTTTTCCACACCAAATCTTCTCACATCCACCTTTGATAGGATCGGTCTAGATGGGGGAGACATGAAGGAAAGTGAAGTCCAACTCTTGAATCGGGTGCGGTTGTTCTCGAGTCTGTCTGTCTTGATAGTGATCGTGCTCTCAATAATCTTTGTAGATCTGCTGGGTGAGAGCTCAATGGGCTGGCAAGTTGCATTAGCCGTAGGGGCTCTTGCCATCGGGATTCCACATGGGGCACTCGATCATCTGGTAACGATGCCTAAGGCACAACCTCTGAAGATGAGCATATTTGTCATTATTTATGTCGGGGTAGCAGCTCTGGCAGTGATTGCAATATTGACTTTCAATACGGTTGGCTTTATCGCCGTGCTATTCATGAGCGCAGTGCACTTTGGTATCGGAGATGCAGCATTTCTGAGTGAGATTGACAAGCGCAAAAATCCAAAAAAGAGATTATCTCGACTGTTCTTCATTCCAGCTGCTGGTTTTACACCTGTATTTATTCCACTTGTGAACTCGGAAAGCACCAAGGCTTTAGCGAGTGTGAATTCGGATCTCATCAACTGGCATCGAGGATTCAACCAAGAGATACTTTTTATGGTCTGTGCTCTTGCAGTTATCTCAATCATCACCCTCGCCTTGAGAGCACAATTACGTGCGGCGATTGATCTCACGCTCCTGCTACTGCTGGCCCTGCTGACACCACCACTGATTGCATTTGCCACGTACTTCGGAGGTTGGCATGCGATGCGCCATACGGCCCGGCTGACTCTGACTTTACCAAAATGCCACGAACATTTTGCGCGAGGTGAGATTGGCGGAGCGTTTTCAAAGGCGGTTATCCCTGGTTTGCCAGCCCTGTTTGGGACATTTGCCGTGGCAGGAGTTCTTGCACTCAGTGGACAGAGTTTTACCGATGAGTTCTTCTGGATGGCATTAGTAGTTGTGTGGGCACTCACAGTCCCTCATATGGTCGTTACCGCAAAATTAGATCGGGCGGCGCTAACCTAATCAGGTGAAGTTAAGGGTTTTTATCATTTCGCTAATGCTCTTGGGATTACCAGTCATCTCAGCTCATGGCGCCCCCGTATATGTGTTTCCAGTTACAGGGTGTGAGTACACATATGCAAAGGCGCACCACGACTATCCAGCTACCGATATCTTGGCACCTGCCGGTTGTAAGTTTGTAGCACCGATCAATGGTGTAGTCGATGAGGTCAATCGCATCGATAGATGGAGTGGAAAAAAGAGTTTAGGTCCAGATCGTGGAGGACTCTATGTTTCAATTATTGGCGATGATGGCGTTCGCTATTATGGATCTCATCTGCGATCAATTCCAGCCAGTATCGAAGCGGGCGTTCTCGTCAAGGCGGGTCGACTCTTAGGTTCAATCGGATCATCGGGTAGTGCGCGAGGAACAGCCCCCCATCTGCACTTTGGAATCTCATGGCCGACACCGCTTGAGTCAGGGGCGTGGTGGGTCAGACGCGGGATGATCTGGCCCTGGAAATATTTAGATGCATGGAAAGTTGGTAAGGATGCATCTCCGCTCAAAGAAATCAATGCCAAGAAATCAAAGACTGGTGAGATTCCAGCTGCTCCAAAGTAGAAAAAAATAACCCCCACTGTCTCCAGTGGGGGTTATTGAGAAAGCGGTGTTGATTAGGCAGGGTTTACTGCATCGGCCTGAGGGCCCTTTGGACCCTGTACGACCTCAAATGAGACTGCCTGACCCTCTTCAAGGGACTTGTAACCGTTTCCT
>JABMMN010000029.1 GCA_013205535.1 Candidatus Planktophila sp. | reverse complement strand
CGTTATCAATTACTGCAACGGCTGATTGAACCTCTTGACCCTCCATGGGTCCTCCTTTAGTTAGTTTTGAGAACGCTTGGAACAGCTATCTCAATTTCGGGCTACCACACCGAGAACTAACAATGAATCTCCGATCGAAGTTCACGCACGCTCATCAAGAGCCCTTGCGGAAACCACTACCGAGGACCATTCATCCTCTAGTGGGTAGCTATTTTTTACTTAGCGGCGAATACCGAGCTTTTCGATAATTGCACGATAACGATTGATATCTGTCTTCGACAGATACTGAAGAACTCGACGACGACGACCAACGAGTAACAAAAGGCCACGACGGTTGTGGTGGTCATGCGGGTTGGTCTGTAAATGTGTTGTGATCTCTTCAATGCGCTTGGACAGCAAAGCGACCTGGGTCTCAGGACTTCCCGTGTCAGTAGGAGTCGAGCCATACTCTTTTACGATTGCAGCTGTTGCCTCTGGTTTTAGTGCCATATACGTAGTTCTCCTATTGTTTTCTGGTGATCACGGGGTTTTCCGGTGTACCTCACGGAAATTCGCTTTCTCGATGTGCTCAAAGGCTACCAGTGGGGCTATAGATAGGTGAAATCCTGGATCAGAGCGCAGTGAGTTCGCGGGCCCTGGCGCAGTCCTTCGCCATCTGAACGAGCATCGGCTCAAGGCCATCAAATGCCACGGTCTCTCGAAGACGCCAACCAAATTCGACACTTGCCTGGCGTGAGTAAAGCTCGAGCCCAACTTGATCGATGGCATATGCCTCAACTTGGCGCGCCCGTACTCCTGCAAATGTTGGGTTAGTACCAATTGAAATCGCCGCTGGCCAGCGATCGATTCCGACGCTCAACCAGCCTGCGTATACGCCATCTGCAGGAATAGTCTGATTATCTATCTCACCTAGATTTGCAGTGGGGTAACCAATCTCACGTCCACGCTTCTCACCATGCACCACGATTCCATCCAATCGATGAGGTCGGGTCAATAGCTCGCGTGCTTTCTCCACATTACCTTCGATAACAAGTCTTCGGATTCGCGTAGATGAAACTGGCTCACCATCTTGTGGCGCCAGATCCAAAACTATAGTTTCAAAGCCGGGAAACTGCGCAAGTGTGAGAACTGTGCCAGCGGCTTTATGGCCATATGTAAAATTCTTACCAACAACCACTGTAGTTGCACCCAACTGTTGAACAAGAATTTTCTCTACGAAATCCGTAGGGCTCAGCGCGGCAAAGTCGTGAGTAAAAGCCATAACAGCTACTTGATCGGCGTTGTGAATCTTTAATAGCTCGATGCGATCCGAGAGAGTTGTCAGAAGAGTGGGTGCATGATCTGGTGCGATTATGCTCACTGGATGTGGGTCAAAAGTGAGTGCGATAATTTTCTTATCGCCCGCGATCGCCCTAGCGCGCCTTAGAACATCTTGATGGCCCTTATGCACTCCATCAAATACACCGATCACTACGATGCTCATAAACTAATCCTCCCCTGTTGTGCCGCAGCGAACACGGCGATAGGTTTGGCAAAGCCATCTTTATTGGCAAGGAGTGCGATCAACTCGTTATCACCACTCATACCGGCGTAGATCTCATCACTTGGATTGCAGGTCAATGGACGACCAAAGGAGAGTTCGGCTCGCTCATCGAGATGTAACTCGCGAGTGCTAAAGACCCCACGGGCGACATCACCCAGTGGCAAGGGGCTGAAATCACCGATTTTCAACTGCTCCAATGTGATCGCACAATCCAATCCGTAGTTGGCGATGCGCGTGCGGCGCAGAGATGAGAGATGTCCGCCCACGCCAAGTGCCTGCCCACAATCACGGGCTATCGCTCGGATGAAGGTACCGGCCGAGCATGTAACTTCGATATCTACTTCAATGGATGTATCAAAGCGACGGATTACCTGAATATCTAACTGACTAATAGTTATCTCTCTGGCCGCGATTTCGACAGATTCACCTGCCCGCACACGGGCATAGGCTCGCTCACCATCAACTTTGACTGCAGATACTGAGCTAGGACGCTGCATGATTGCTCCACGCATCTTTGCTAACTCAATTTCAATCTCATCATCGGTTATCCCGCTTGCATCTTTTTGGGAGAGAATCTCACCCTCACGATCATCAGTGATTGTTGCAGCACCTAAGACCATGGTTGCTTGATAACTCTTATCACCACTTGTGATATAGCCCAATAGACGAGTGCCGTTGTTAAAGCCCAGAATCAATACTCCAGTGGCCATAGGATCGAGAGTCCCAGCGTGACCGACTTTTCGAGTTCCTAATACGCGACGGGCGATAGCGACCACGTCATGACTTGTCATCCCTGGCTCTTTATCTATCACCAGAAAGCCGTGATCGATGATTACTCCGACTCGATGATACGCGGGGCCTTGTATGGATCTTCTCCCCCGGCATATGTCGCATTTTTACGCATCGCTGCAACCTGCGCATCTTGTTCGTGAACTTTTGCCAGCAATGAGTCAAGAGCCTTCGCACTCTCTGGAAGACCATCTTCGAAGAACTCAATGGAGGGAGTTATCCGCAGCCCAAGCTCGCGTCCTAAGGCCGATCGAATCGCACCTTTTGCGCTCTCAAGGGCGGCAGCAGTTGATGCACGTGCCTCGATATCGCCAAGAACGGTATAGAAGATCGAGGCTATCTGCAGGTCACCAGTGACCCGTGCATCGGTAACGGTAATGAATCCTAGACGCGGATCTTTGATCTTCGTCTCTAAAATCTGTGCCACCACTACTTTGATGCGGTCGGCCACTTTCAAGGTTCGGTGTGATGGATTCATCCTTTACTCTCTCTTTTTCTCACGCATCTCAAATACCTGAATCGTGTCCCCGATAGCAATCTCTTTCATGCTGCCAAGTCCAATTCCGCACTCAAAGCCCTCTTTGACCTCATTAGCATCGTCTTTGAAGCGCTTGAGTGAGTCGATCGTGAGATCATCGACGAGAATCTGATCGCCTCGCAAGATGCGGGCCTTTGCATTGCGTCGGATGATTCCATCTTTAACGACCGAGCCAGCGATATTTCCAGCCTTGGAGGATTTGAAGATCTCACGAACTTCGGCATTACCGAGAATGACCTCTTCATAAATCGGCTTGAGCAGACCTTTGAGTGAGAGTTCAATCTCCTCGATCGCCTGGTAGATGACTGAGTAGAAGCGCACTTCAACACCCTCTTGATCGGCGTAGATCGCAGTCTGTGGTTCAGGTTTGACGTTGAAGCCGATCACAACTGCCGTAGATGCCGAGGCCAATGTGATATCGCTCTTGGTCACAGCACCGACACCTCGGTGAATAACACGAAGATCAACTTCAGCACCGACATCAAGTGCCATGAGCGCCTCTTCGAGTGCCTCTACCGAGCCACTCACATCTCCTTTGAGAATCAAGTTGAGTGTTGAGACTTTGGACTGCTCCATAAAGTCTTCCAGGGAGACCTTCTTGCGCGCCTTGGCAAGCTGTGCATTTCGCTCAGCGGCCTGACGCTTCTCTGCGATCTGGCGTGCGGTGCGATCTTCATCGGCAACGAGGAATGTATCTCCAGCACTTGGTACCGATGTGAATCCGAGAACCTGAACTGGACGAGATGGCCCAGCAGTTTCAACACTATCGCCATTTTCATCGAGCATCGCGCGCACGCGACCAAATGAACCACCGGCAACGATTGCATCGCCGACCTTCAACGTTCCTCGTTGGATGAGAACTGTTGTCACAGGGCCACGGCCACGATCGAGATGAGCCTCGATCGCTACTCCTCGTGCGCTCTCATCGGCAACTGCGCGAAGATCGATAGCAGCATCGGCTGTGAGAAGGATTGATTCGATCAGATCATCTACACCTTGTCCAGATTTAGCCGAGACGTTTACGAAGATCGTCTCTCCGCCGTACTCCTCTGCGATCAAGTTGTACTCAGTCAACTGCTGACGGACCTTATCGGCGTTAGCACCCTCTTTATCCATCTTATTGACGGCGACAACGATGGGTACATCAGCGGCTTGGGCGTGATTGAGCGCCTCGATTGTCTGCGGCATGATGCCATCATCGGCGGCGACGACAAGCACGGCGATATCAGTCACCTTTGCGCCTCGGGCACGCATGGCGGTGAATGCTTCGTGACCTGGAGTGTCGATAAATGTAATAGCACGATTAAGACCGTTGTGATCATGGTGAATTTGGTAGGCACCAATGTGCTGGGTGATTCCTCCAGCCTCGGATTTCATCACCTCGCTCTTACGGATCGCATCTAGAAGTGATGTTTTACCGTGATCGACGTGGCCCATGACAGTTACCACTGGTGGACGCGCAACGAGTGAATCAGGATTAATCTGGGCTAACTCATCCATCAAATCGATATCAAAGCCCTGCAAAAGCTCGCGATCCTCATCTTCAGGACTTACTATCGCAATAACATATCCAAGTTGAACACCTAGAATCTCAAAGGTATCTGCATCCACCGATTGTGTTGCCGTGACCATTTCGCCTAAGTGAAAAAGAGCGGCAACTAGCGCCGCTGGATCTGCGCCAATCTTGTCAGCGAAATCAGCTAGAGATGAACCGCGGCGCATACGGATGGGGGTCTTTCCATCGCCATGTGGAACAACTGCGCCACCAAGTTGTGGTGCTTGCATATTGTCGAACTCATCGCGAAGCGCCTTACGTGACTTTGCTTTACGACCAGATTTCTTGCTCGCATTCTTTCCAAATGCTCCGCCTGCACCTCCACGTTGTGGTGGGCGGCCACCGCCTGGACGAGTGGGTGCACCTGTCGCCGGTGCGCCAGTTGGGCCCCCACTCTTGTAGGGAGAGCTAGTTGTTGGGCCAGCGCTGGTGCGCGCAGGAAAACCTGCACCAGTTGCCGGACGCGAACTTGGTGGACGAGCGGCAAAGCCTGGACGTACTGAACCTGGACGAGCACCTGCCATTCCTGGACGTGGCGCACCTGGTGAACGTTGTGGTGGACGTGGAGTTGTGCCCCCAGTTGAGAATGGATTATTACCTGGACGCGGTGGCCGCGGAACAACAGATGGCCCAGATGAGAATGGATTATTTCCTACACGTGGAGCCGGCTTTGCTACCTCGGCCTCTGGAGCACTCTGTGCTGCACGCTCTGCCTCTGCCTTTGCAGCCATCTCGGCCTTATGTAACTCTGAGCGCACTTGCTCAGCTTTAAGCGCCTCTAAATCAACTCCGAGCTCAGCGGCCAGTGAGGCTGCCTGTTCGGCGCTCACCTCTTCTTTTGGTTGTACAGCGGCTTTTTTTGCAGCCGCCTTTTTGACAGGTTTCTTCTCCTGAACAGGCTTTGCATCTGGATATAACTCGATGAGTTTGCGCACGACGGGCGCCTCAACCGTGGATGATGCAGATCGGACGAATTCGCCCATTTCTTGGAGCTTTGCAAGTACGACCTTGCTCTCCATACCGAGTTGTTTTGCTAACTCGTGTACGCGGACCTTTGACACATTTTCCCCTGTCTTGGCCCGCATATAACGCACATGCAAGCCCTAGTTGTACGACCTCATAGTCCTAGCGAGCTCATGTGAGTTTCATATCTTTCTTATCCATTTCGATCGTTGGTGAACTCCCTTATCTTATCCAATCAGGGCCCGCTTTACATAATGGGAGTATCGGGATGAATATCGATACGCCAGCCGGTCAGGCGTGCAGCCAGGCGTGCATTCTGTCCATCTTTTCCAATGGCCAGAGATAACTGATAGTCCGGAACCACAACTTTGGCACAGCGCCCTGCAAGGTCGGTGATCTCAACCGAGATGACCTTAGCTGGGGCTAGTGCATGGCCGACAAAGATCGCTGGATCATCAGACCAATCCACGATGTCGATTTTTTCTCCATGGAGCTCATCCATGACTGCACGAGCTCGTGAACCCATGGGGCCAATGAGTGAGCCTTTAGGGCTCACACCTGCGCGATGGGATTTGACTGCAACTTTGCTGCGATGACCAGCCTCGCGGGCAACGGCCATAATCTCAACGATGCGATCATTTATCTCTGGAACTTCAAATGCGAAGAGCTGCTTGACAAGTGCGGGGTGGCTTCGAGATAGCATAATTTCTGGGCCTTTCAAACCCTGCTTTACCTCTACGACAAAGCATTTAATGCGATCGCCGTGATTATAGATCTCCCCTGGTACTTGCTCCTGCGGAGGTATGCGACCCTCTGTGCGCCCTAAGTTGACGTTGATCATTTTTGGATCACGACCCTGCGCAACAACGCCCGATATGACATCTCCAACATTGCCAGTGAACTCACCAACGATGGATGCATCATTAGTCTCACGCATCTTCAACTTGATGATCTGCCTTGCCGTCGATGTTGCTATCCGAGAGAACCCAGCCGGCATATCTATGACATCGCCAATTTTCTCACCGAGCTCATTGAACTCTGGAACCAGTATTGAGATTTCACCACTCTCACGATCTAAAACCGCTCTTGCATGGCGCTTGGATTCATCACTCTGGTTGTAAGCCGTTAAGACTCCAATTTCAATGGCATAAATGAGCTGCTCGAGTGCGATCTCCTTCTGTGTTGTCATCTCAACTAATGCACTCATCTCTACATGCATTTACTTCTCATCCTTACGACTGAATTCGACTTGTACCTGTGCTCGCTTGATATCGGCCAAGACAACGGTATGTGACTTCATCCGACCCTTGATATTTTCAACAAATACGGCATCACTCTCGCCTAAATGAGTCAATCGGGCAGTTAGGGTGCCACCATCATGAAAGACCATCGCAATTATCCGGGTCACGTTCTTCTCCCAGTGCCGGCGCTGCGTCAGTGGTCTGTCAACGCCCGGTGATGTGACTTCAAGAGTAAAGGTGCCCTCAATGAGTGTGCTTGTATCCAAGTGCTCTGAAATCAACCGCGAGAGAAGGGTTACCTCATCCAGGTTCAGGGGCGCTGGGCCATCTACGACACAGGTGAGAATGCAATGATCGCCAGGCTTTGAGACGACAAGCTCCTCAAGAAAGTAACCTGCATTTTCGATGTCAGGCAAAAGGAGCGCAGTTAAAGATTGTGTCAGTGACATATAAGACTACTTTCCTATTAAGTTGTAAACCAAGTGTAACTAGAAAGATTGAAAAGTATCAATCCCTACCTTAATAATGAGCGCAACGGTCACGACCATGAAGGTTTTACGCACCAGCGTTGAACCGCCACGAATAGCAAGGCGAGAGCCGATGATTGCCCCAGTTACATTTGCCGCCCCCAGGGCCAATCCAATCTGCCAGATGATCGCACCATTGAAACCGAAGATCAGGATTGCACCCAGATTGGTTGAGACGTTGACTACTTTTGCGATAGCAGAAGCGGTGATGAAGGCATAGCCAAGGGAGGCCACCAAGATCAGCATCAGAAATGAGCCAGTGCCTGGCCCAAAGATTCCGTCATAGAAACCGATGATGGCTCCTGCCAGGGCTGCGATCTGAATTCGGCGTGCCGAGTGATGGCGTAAAAGCTCTATCTTTCCTAAATCAGGTTTGAGCCAGGTGTAGATTGCAACAACAATCAAAAGTATCAACACGAGCGGACGCATACTTGAAGTTGGGATTGAGGATGCAAGGGATGCACCACCGGCCGATCCAACAAATGCCGGTACTGCCATTGCGAGTAGTACCTTGGGTTCGGGTTTTATCACTCGGCGATAAAGTCCAGCTGCGACCGTAGTTCCAAAGACTGAGCCAAGTTTATTTGTTCCAAGAATTGTTACCGTCTCAGTCTTGGGTAAAGCGATTAAAAGCGCTGGAAGTTGAATCAATCCCCCACCGCCAGCGATTGAATCGATAAATCCAGCGAAGAAGGATGCACTCAGGAGAAATAAACCAGTTGCAAGGCTTAGCTCAGCCATATTCCCTCCTTACTTGAGCAGTGCTGAGATAGCACTTACCGCAGTTGCAAGAGATACCTCGCTCTTAGCCCCAGTTGATCGTAGGCGCACTTCAATATTGCCATCGGCCAGGGCTTTGCCCACAACAACGATGATGGGATTACCGATTAACTCGGCATCTTTGAATTTTACGCCAGCACTTGCCTCTCGGCGATCATCGAGCATGACCGAGATACCAATGTCCTCTAGATTCTGCCCAAGTGTAAGAGCGGTATCAAAGGGTAGATCCTCCTTACCTGTGGCCACGATATGCACCTTGGCCGGTGCTATCTCAACTGGCCAGTTAAGACCAATCTCATCACTTGTCTGTTCTGCGATCGCAGCGACCGCCCGGGATACACCGATACCGTAAGAGCCCATAGTGAGCACTTGCGACTTTCCGTTCTGGTCTAAGACTGTGAGGTCGAGGGCATCTGCATACTTTCGACCTAATTGAAAGATATGACCTATCTCAATTGCACGATCAATCACAATCTGCGTTGCGCACTGCGGGCAGGCATCTCCTGCGCGTACCTCTGCAGCCTCGACATAGGCATCAGGTGTGAAGTCGCGACCATTGAGAACAAAGCGTGCATGGCGATTCTTCTTGTTAGCACCACTTATCCACGATGTTCCAGGTGCCACACGTGGATCGGCATAGAGGGGAATCCCAAATGACTTCACGTCCTGGGGCCCTATATAGCCTTTGACGAGCTTGGGATACTTATCAAAGTCGGCCTCTTCGAAGATACGAAGCTCGTGGACTCCACTTAAGTTCTCCTGCAGACGCTTGAGATCTACCTCGCGATCTCCGGGTACTAAGACTGCAATCGCTTTTCCATCTGCAACCAACATAATATTTTTAAGCGTATCCGCGGCACTATGGCCACCACCAAAGTTTGAGTTCATAACGGCAACCAAGGAGTCAATCGTCGGAGTATTAGGAGTGTCTAACTCCTCTAGCGCTGGAATACCCGATGGATCACCCGGCGCAACCTTCGTTATCATCGCCTCGACATTTGCAGCATAACCACACTGTGGGCACAGAACGTAGGTGTCCTCACCTGTGCCGCAGGGTGCTAGAAACTCCTCTGAGCGCGATCCACCCATCGCACCTGAGACGGCTTGGACGATGTTGTACTTCATCCCCAATCGATCAAAGCAGCTGACATATGCATCACGGTGCCTTTGATAAGAGATATCAAGGCCGGCATCATCAATATCAAATGAATAAGAGTCCTTCATCACAAACTCACGAGCGCGGATGATCCCACTGCGTGGACGGGCCTCATCACGATACTTCGTCTGTATCTGATACAAAGAGACAGGCAGGTCTTTATATGAGGAGTATTCGCTTTTGACCATCAATGTGAACATCTCTTCATGTGTTGGTCCGAGCAAGTAATCTGCGCCTTTGCGATCTTTCAGGCGAAAAAGAGATGGTCCATACTCGCTCCAACGATGAGTGCTCTCATATGGCTCACGCGGAAGCAGCGCAGGAAAGTGGACCTCTTGAAAGCCTGCCTGGTCCATCTCTTGACGAACTATGTTCTCAACGTTGCGAAGGGTGATGACGCCCAATGGAAGCCATGAGTAGATACCTGCGGCGATTCGACGGATATATCCGGCTCGAACGAGCAGACGATGGCTGGCTACCTCTGCATCGGCTGGATCATCGCGCAGCGTACGCAAAAAGAGCGTAGACATCTTCAACATGAGGTGAGCCTAGCGAATATCGACGGTAGGCATGCCTGATGCAACGCCCGCGGCCTCCATTTCTTCGGCTAATCTCATCGCCTCTTCAATTAAAGTTTCAACAATCATCGCTTCAGGCACGGTCTTAATGACCTCACCCTTAACAAAGATCTGACCTTTACCATTTCCAGATGCAACACCTAAATCGGCCTCGCGAGCTTCACCCGGTCCGTTAACAACACATCCCATCACTGCAACACGAAGTGGCACGGTCATACCCTCTAATCCTGCCTGCACTTTCTCAGCCAGCGTATAGACATCGACTTGTGCACGCCCACATGATGGACAGGAGACTATTTCAAGTTTTCGCTGACGAAGATTTAGTGATTCTAGAATTGAGATTCCCACCTTGACCTCCTCCACTGGAGGTGCAGAGAGAGAGACACGGATCGTGTCACCGATTCCCTCAGCTAATAAAATTGCAAAGGCGGTCGCAGATTTGATCGTGCCTTGAAAAATCGGTCCAGCCTCAGTCACCCCAAGGTGTAGGGGATAGTCGCACTTTGCCGCCAAGATTCGATATGCATTCACCATTGTCACTGGATCATGGTGCTTTACTGAGATTTTGATATCTGAAAAACCATGCTCCTCGAATAAGGATGCCTCCCAGAGCGCAGACTCGGCTAGGGCCTCAGGGGTTGCTTTGCCATACTTTGCAAGTAGTCGAGGATCGAGTGATCCCGCATTGACTCCGATTCGAATCGGAATCTTGGCATCACCGGCCGCCTTTGCGACCTCTTTCACCTTGTCATCGAACTGCTTGATATTTCCTGGGTTCACTCGTACAGCTGCGCAGCCTGCATCGATAGCTGCAAAAATATACTTGGGTTGAAAGTGAATATCGGCAATCACTGGAATCTGGGATTTCTTGGCGATCTGAGCCAGTGCATCTGCATCATCCTGGCTCGGCACCGCGACTCGGACAATCTGACATCCGGCGGCAGTGAGCTCGGCGATCTGTTGCAGCGTTGCGTTGATATCAGATGTGAGTGTGGTGCACATCGATTGCACACTCACCGGTGATGCACTACCGACACCGACCTTACCAACCATCATCTGCCTGGTCGTGCGACGTGCGCAAAGTACAGGAGGCGGTGCGCTAGGAATCCCTAAATCAACCATGGCCCTATTGTGCCGTAACTAGTCGTGATCTGCTAAAGATTGAGAATGACTGGATTGACGATATCTGCCACAAGAAGAAGAAGCGTCAACGCAGCTAAAATCACAAATACCACTACCGTGATCGGGGTAAGCACAGTCACATCGATCGGTGCCGGCCGTGCACGTCCACGCATGCGAGCAAAGAGAGCGCGTATCTCATCGGCGATGGCAACGGCCATATGTCCGCCATCGAGGGGAAGGATCGGAAGGAGGTTGAAAATACCGACGAAGATATTCAAACTTGCAATAATCAGAGTGAAAGTAGCAAGGCGCTCCATCGGCGTTAAGTTATCGCTGCTGACGGCCTCTCCAGATACACGTGCGACTCCGACGATACCGACAAGACCGTTGGCATCGCGCTCTTGTCCATCAACAGTCTGACCCCAGAGCTGCGGAATCTTGGAGGGAAGGTTGGCAAGAGATTTAACGCTCTGAAAGAGAAAGTCCTTGGTAACAATCGCAGCCTTTTGAAAGGAGGAGATGAACCCTGTACGCACTAACCTAGATTCATTGATTATTCCCAGCAGATATCTCTGCTCGCCATCAATGCTCTCAAGGGTAGGTGTTGCAGTGATGATGAGCTCTTGCCCAGAGCGTTGTACTCCAAGGCTCAACTCTCGACCTGCAGAGTCACGGATGACTTGGACATCTCTGTACCAATCAGTGATTTTCTTACCGTTGATAGATACCACTTCATCCCCAGCCAACAGACCTGCAGATTGCGCCGCTGATCCCTTGATGACCTCACCGATGATCGGTAAAACCTGCGTGGTACCGATCCCAGCAAAGAGGGTGAAAAGCAGGAGATATCCGATGACAAAGTGCAGGAAGGATCCAGCGCCAAGGACGATTAACTTGCGTCCCGATGTCGCCTTATAAAAGGCTCGCTCCTCTTGGCCCACAGGCATCTGATCTGTCGGTGTCATACCTTCGATCCTGCAGTAGCCACCAGCTGGAATCGCCTTAATTCCAAACTCGGTCTCCCCGATCTGGCGCGAGAACAGGCGTGTTCCAAATCCGAGGAAAAACTCAGAGACCTTCATCCCATATCGCTTCGCCGTCAAGTAATGACCAAACTCATGGATCATCACTGATAGGAGAAGGGCAACGACAAAGGCAAGGACACCGAGTATCTGCATTATGGGGCCAATCGTATTAGATGTTCACGGGCAAGCAT
>JABMMN010000028.1 GCA_013205535.1 Candidatus Planktophila sp. | reverse complement strand
GGCGGTGCTCTACCAATTGAGCTAGGTCCCCGTATTAGAACGGGTGGGCCTAGATGGACTCGAACCATCGCCCTCTTCCTTATCAGGGAAGCGCTCTAACCCGGCTGAGCTATAGGCCCGCATAAAAGATCACTCTTTAATGCAGAAGCGCAAGGTTACCTTGAACTCCACCAACTCCCAAAATGGCGAGCTGGGTCCTATACCAACAGGTGTGAACCATACTAACTTTTCGAGGAAATCTCATCCTCGCTATTTTTCGTGACCGATACCAGTGTGACGCCCTCATCTAGATTAACCAAGCGCACACCCATCGAATCTCTCCCTGTTTGTCGCACCTGCGCCGCAGGGGTTCTCATAACTGTTCCTGCAGATGTAATGGCCAAGACCTCATCCTCATCACGCAGGACTAATGCGCTCACTAATGATCCACGTGAGTCTTCATTAATCTTTGCCGCCTTAATTCCAAGACCGCCTCTGCCTTGTAATCGATACTCAACAATCGGGGTCTTCTTCCCAAAGCCACCATCTGTTGCCGTGAAGACAAACGAGTTCGCTGCAAGGTCGCTATCTACGCGTGCCATGGTGAGTAATGAATCTCCTGTACGAAACTTCATCCCTATCACTCCACTAGTTGACCTGCCCATTGGACGTAATGACTCATCATCGGCGGTAAATCGAAGTGACATCCCTTTTGTTGAGACCAAAAGAAGTTCATCACCACTATTGACTAGAGAAGCACCAACGACCTCATCCCCGGGCTTTAATGAGATTGCGATTAGACCACCAGTACGCGGTGAGTCAAACTCTACTAACGGGGTTTTTTTGATGAGTCCACGCTTAGTTGCAAGAACTAAAAATGGTGAGAGTGAGTAATCTTTCAGTGATAAGACTTCAGCTATCTTCTCATTTGGTTTAAAGGCCATGAGGTTTGCAACATGTTGCCCACGGGCATCACGCCCAGCATCCGGTAGCTCATGAACCTTTGAACGATAGACGCGGCCCTGATTGGTAAAGAACAGAAGCCAATCATGTGTCGATGCCACAAAGAAATGATCAACGACATCATCCTCTTTCAACGCCGCGCCTTTGACACCACGGCCACCTCGTCGTTGTGAGCGGTAGAGCTCGGCCATGGTGCGTTTGGAGTAGCCACCTCGTGTGATCGTTACGACCACATCTTGATCTGGGATCAAATCCTCAGCGCTAAAATCACCCTCACTAGCGATTATCTGTGTGCGGCGCTCATCGCCATACTTTGTGACGAGTTCGACAAGTTCATTCTTAACGATCTCACGCTGTTTATCTTCGCTGATCAAGATCGCATTGAGTTCGATAATGTCAGACATAAGAGCGTCGTATTCATCATTGATCTTCTGACGCTCGAGTGCTGCGATGCGCCGTAGCTGCATGTCCAGGATCGCATTTGCCTGAATCTCATCGACATCTAAGAGCTTCATTAGACCTGTCCGTGCCTCCTCCGGTGTCCTCGATGCACGGATCAATGCGATGACGGCATCGAGGGCATCGAGAGCCTTGAGATAGCCCTGCAGGATATGTGCCCGACGCTCTTTCTCAGCCAGGCGAAACTTGGTGCGGCGCACGATTACTTCGATTTGATGCTCGATGTAATAGCGGATGAACTCATCTAGACGCAAGGTACGTGGGACACCATCTACGAGTGCCAACATATTTGCACCAAAGGTATCTTGCAGCTGTGTGTGTTTGTATAAGTTATTCAGGATTACCTTAGGGATAGCGCTGCTCTGTAAGACCACCACTAATCTCTGACCTAATCGTTCATTACCCTCATCGCGCACGTCTGCGATGCCCTTTATCTTCCCATCTTTGACGAGCTCAGCGATCTTTAGGGCTAAGTTATCTGGATTGACTTGATAGGGCAGCTCACTAATTACCAAACATGTTCGCTTATTGATCTCCTCCACCTGCACAACTGCTCGCATTGTGACCGACCCACGGCCCGTGCGATATGCATCTTCGATTCCACCTCTTCCAACGATGAGCGCCTTAGTAGGAAAGTCTGGACCTTTGACAATCTTTAATAGGGCGTTAAGGAGCTCCTCCTGCTTTAACTCTGGATGATCAAGGGTGTAGATGACCGCTTCACCGATCTCGCGCAGGTTATGCGGTGGGATATTCGTCGCCATCCCCACGGCGATTCCAGCACTGCCATTGACGAGTAAGTTGGGAAAACGTGAAGGTAAGACGGTTGGCTCTTGCGATCGCCCGTCATAGTTAGAGACGAAGTTGACGGTATCTTCATCGATATCACGCATCATCTCCATCGCTATAGGGGATAGTCGTGCCTCTGTATAGCGCATTGCTGCGGCGGGATCATTTCCCGGAGAGCCGAAGTTTCCATTTCCATCTATTAATAAATAACGTAGCGACCAGTGTTGGGCTAGGCGGACAACGGAGTCATAGATCGCACCATCTCCGTGTGGGTGGTAATTTCCCATCACATCGCCCACGATGCGGGAAGATTTGTAATAACCTTTATCTGGACGATAGCCCGCGTCATACATCGCGTAGAGAACGCGTCTATGAACCGGCTTTAATCCATCACGAACATCTGGCAGGGCACGCCCGACGATGACCGACATCGCATAGTCAAGGTATGAACGCGCCATCTCTACTTGAAGATCAACGCTCTCAATCTTGTCAAATGACTCCAACTTGTTTGGATTTAGATCATCCATTTAAATATCCAAGAATCTGACATCTTTGGCGTTACGTTGGATGAAGGCTCTACGTTTCTCGACATCTTCGCCCATAAGGACCGAGAAAAGATCATCGGCGGCGACTGCATCCTCGAGCATGACCTTGATGAGCACTCTATGTTCGGGATCCATGGTCGTATCCCATAACTCCTTGGCTGGCATCTCACCTAGACCCTTAAAACGCTGTATCCCATCCTCTTTAGGCAGACGCTTACCGTTATCTAAACCGATTTGAATCATCCCATCCCGCTCGCGATCACTGAAGGCATACTCAACAGGCTCTTTGCCACCCCATTTTAATTTATATAAAGGTGGTTGTGCGAAGTAGACGTAACCTTGTTCGATAAGAGGACGCATGAAACGAAAGAGAAGTGTCAGAAGAAGTGTCCGGATATGTTGACCATCGACATCGGCATCGGCCATCAAGATGATCTTGTGGTAGCGAAGCTTTGCGATATCAAAATCATCATGGACGCCTGTGCCAAGGGCTGTGATCAGAGCCTGTACTTCATTGTTTTGTAAGACACGATCAATACGCGCCTTTTCGACATTTAATATCTTTCCACGGATAGGCAGGACTGCTTGATTACGAGAGTCGCGACCGCCCTTAGTGGATCCGCCCGCTGAGTCACCTTCTACGATGTAAAGCTCGCACTTGGCTGGATCTGTCCACTGACAATCCGCTAACTTGCCCGGCATGCCGCGCCCTTCAAGTAGACCTTTGCGATTACGACTCAAGTCTCGGGCCTTTCGCGCCGCCACTCGAGCCGCTGCGGCATCGATACTCTTGCGGACAATCTCTTTTCCCTCACTTGGATTTTGTTCAAACCATGTGGTGAGCTCTTCATTGACTACTTTTTGAGTGAAAGTCTTGGCCACCGTATTGCCCAGTTTTGTCTTTGTTTGACCTTCAAATTGAGGATCGACAAGTTTGATCGACACAATCGCAGTAAGTCCTTCACGTACATCATCACCCGTTAAGCGATCCTCTTTCTTTCTGATGTACCCCTGCTCTTCACCGAACTTATTGACTACAGATGTGAGCGCTGTACGAAAACCCTCTTCATGGGCACCACCCTCGTGGGTATGAATTGTGTTGGCAAAGGTATAGACCGATTCACTAAATCCCGCGTTCCATTGCATCGATACTTCCAAAGAAATCTTTGCTTTTTTATCCTCTGCTGTAAAGGAGATGATTGATTTATGTGTCTCCCCCCTTGTCGAGTTGAGATGTTTAACGAAATCTGAGATACCGCCTTGATATTGATAGCGAACAGCTATCTGTTCACCTTTCTCATCAACATGTCCAGGACGTAAATCTGTCAACGTCAGAATTAATCCCTTGTTTAAAAAAGCCATCTCGCGTAAGCGTGTCGAAAGAGTTTCAAAAGAGAAATCAGTCGTCTCAAAGATATCCTTTGAGGGCCAAAAGCGAACAGTTGTCCCTGTGTTTTTCGAGAGCTCACCTTTTTTGACTGAAGCCGTTGGAACCCCAAGTTTGTAATCCTGGTACCAAAAATTTCCATCACGTTGTACGACGACCGATAGATCCGTACTCAATGCATTTACAACTGAGATACCAACTCCGTGTAAGCCACCTGAGACTGAGTATCCGCTATCTCCAAATTTTCCCCCAGCGTGCAAAACGGTGAGTACAACTTCAAGTGCCGGTTTTTTCTCAATCGGGTGGATATCGACAGGGATTCCCCGCCCGTTATCGATGACCTCAACGCCGCCATCTGCCATCAAGGCGATGTTGATCTCGCTGCAGTGACCAGCCAAGGCCTCATCAACTGAGTTATCGACGACCTCATAGACAAGATGGTGTAGGCCCCGTTCACCAGTGGAGCCGATGTACATCCCTGGCCGTTTTCTAACCGCCTCAAGCCCCTCAAGGACGGTGATAGCGCTGGCGTCATAGGAGTTCTCAGCCATTGCACTCCTTTGATTCGCACATGCCCAAATCGCCTATGAAGGCCTCAGGAGGCATATTCCCGATTACAGGGCTTTATCCTAGTGGTAAAAGGAGAGTAGAAATAGCCGAAAAAGGGGCTGGGTGTGGGTATAGCCGAACGATGAGCACCTAGTTGAGGGGAGCCTATCAGCCGTAGGTATCTCTAGGGCCTCTGGCGTTTCGAATGGAGCGGATGCCCTTCTTCCAGTTGGGCGCCAAAGGGCCTATGAATATGAGCTTAAGAACGGTCGCACCACTTGGATCACTTTGAATTGTGCTCAATAACTGCGTAGAGACAAGGCTCAACTGTGTCGCCCACGCCGTCGATGATGTTTGAACTGTTAACACACCATCTGAGATTGATAGCGGCGTTGTATGTGCGGCTATATCGCTACCAACAATCTGTGCCCATGTAATAAATAAATTACCTTCAGCTAAACCACTATCCCACTCGCGCTCTGAGATTAAATCACTTAGAGCCTCTGCTATTAATTCGGGATCTCCCGGTTTACCTGAACGCTTCGTTGGTGCAGGTTTATTTGATTTTCTTACTACACCTGTTTTAAAGCTCTTAAATAAATCAAGAGCTAAATCACGTCTCTGCATTAGATCCCACTCTTCTTAACGACACCTGGTGTCACATAAAACTTTTGTGTAAGTAACTGCGCCGGCAAGTCACTTTCAACAGCGGCGGTAATGATAGTCTGCTCTGCAATCAATGTCGCAGAAATTAATTGATTACGCCTAGATGTATCCAGCTCTGCAAAGACATCATCTAAGATTAAAATTGGTTCAGCGCCCTCACTCTTCAATAAATTAAATGATCCGATACGAAGAGATATCGCCATAGACCATGACTCTCCATGGCTTGCATAACCTTTGGCTGGAAAATCACCGATTTGTAGATGTAGATCATCACGATGTGGACCGATCAATGAAACACCTCGTTCAATCTCCTGATAAGCCACCTCCTCTAAACGTGCCGATAAGACATCAAGATTGTTTTCACTACTGTTATTGACACCCTCTGTGCTGCACTTATATGTAATCGAAGCGGGTTTTACCTCATTGAGACTGGCGTAGTGAAGGCCCACCCATGGGTTCAGTGCCTCTACCAGAGCTATTCTTTCGGCAGTTAACTGTGCACCAAATTTAACCAACTGCTCATTCCAAGGGATCAACGCAGTTGTTGATGCTCTGGTCTTTAGTAATGTGTTGCGTTGTTTGATAACCCGCTCATAATCGGCGATCACTCCAGCTATTCGGGGAGTGCGGGTTACTAGTAGACGATCGAGAAAATCTCGACGAAGCCCTGGCTCACCCCTTACTAGGTCAAGGTCCTCAGGTGAGAAATAAACAATCTGACATGCTCCCAAAATCTCGCGTTGACTGCGGGTAGGGTTTTGGTTGATCTTTGCTTTGTTTGCCTTTGTTGCATTTATCTCAAGATCAATCTGCAATAACCGAGTCTCTCGCTCTATCTCGGCCCGAATCACGGCCTGCTGTGCCCCTAAAGTAATAAGTGGAGCATTGCTCGATGTTCTATGAGATGAAAGGGATGAGAGATAGATCAGCGCTTCAGCGATATTTGTTTTGCCTGAGCCATTATCACCGATAAAAGTAGTAACACCGGGCTTCATCTCTAATTTTAATGAGGGGTAAGAGCGAAAGTTGGTCAACTCCAACTTGTTAATACGCACATGAATCTCTTTAGTTAAGAGGCGTAACGCATTGGCATTAATAGATAGCGATAGTTCTCAATCAATCCACCATCTTTATCGCTTTTACCCATAAGGATCGCTGGCTTGTTAGCTCCAGTGAAAGAGATCTGTACGAACTTTGTACCTACTGCAGTCAAACCATCGGCGAGAAAAACTGGATTAAAGGCTATTGAGATATCTTCACCTGTTAAGAGAATCTCTATGGCCTCTGTGGCTTGTGCCTCTTCCCCCGCACCGGCTTCAAGAGAGAGGGTGTTGTTACTGAAGTTAAGACGTAGTGGAACGGTTTTATCGGTGACGAGTGCTACGCGTTTTACAGAGTCCAAAAGTGTTGCGACCTCGATAAGGGCTGTTGTTGTCACCTCTTGTGGAAGCAGGTGTCTATATGGAGGAAATGTCCCATCCAGCATTCTAGATGTCATGGTTCTACCATCACTTGCAAAGCCAGCTAAACGATCATTGCTTGTAGCGGCGGCAAAAGAAAGAGAGACACTCTTTGTCCCCGTTAAAGACTTCGCCGCATCGGCGATTGTGCGAGCGCGCAGTAGTGCTGTAGTGGAAAAACTTGGTGTAGATGGCTGCCATTGGAGTTCGCGCACGGCTAAGCGGTATCTATCGGTCGCTGCAAGCGTCACAGTGTCTTCGTTAATCTCCACATGAACACCAGTGAGAGTGGGAAGTGAGTCATCGCGCCCAGCAGCTATTGCAACCTGTGCTACCGCAGTCGAAAATAGATCACTAGCGATCACACCTGTGGTGTCAGGTAGTTCAGGTAGTTTTGGGTATTCATCGATAGATAGGGTTGGAAGAGTAAATTTCGCGCTGCCGCTGGTTACTAAGACGCGGGTTCCCTCTAATATAAAGGTTATTGCTTTGTTGGGAAGTGATCTCGATATCTCAGCTAGTAAACGCCCAGGGACCAACACCTTCCCGCCCTCTTTAATCTCTGCAGGAAAATGCGCCTTGCTGGCGGTTTCTAAATCAGATGCAGATAGATGAATCTCTTCATTTGTGGCATTGATAACGATCCCAAGTAGCTCTGTCTTTATCGGTCTTGTGGAGAGGCTTCTTGAGACCCAATTAACTCCATCAACTAGTACGGACTGTTCGACCGTAAACTTCATATCTCTCTCCAATTGTGTGAAAGGTTCGTTGTGTACCGAGCCTTAGATATATAAAGGTAGTCGTAGTAACCAGAGCCACCTAGTGTGGAGAAACAGGAAAAGCCCTGCTCAGCGCCTTGAACTTCAGAGCGCACCCTGTGGATAAACGCCCTAAATCTGTGTATTAGTTGGTTAAACCTCATCGCCTATCCCTTCCTTTCACCACTTCTTTCACTGCCATACACAGAAAATACCAATAAACCCCTTTTTATCCACAACTTATCCACAACTGGGGGCAAGTTTCCCTAAACGGGAGATTACGGGCATATCTACCTCACCTGCTGCTTAATCCTGTTGGTCAACTCTGTGACCTGGTTATAGATCGATCTGCGCTCGGCCATAAGTTGGCGGATCTTTCGATCTGCATGCATGACCGTCGTGTGATCGCGTCCCCCAAAAGTCTGACCGATCTTAGGTAGCGAGAGTTCGGTGAGCTCACGGCACAAATACATCGCTATCTGTCGGGCGTTGACCAGGACACGTGAGCGAGAGGTCCCACAAAGATCATCTATCGTCAAAGAGAAGTAGGCCGCCGTCTGGGCCATAATCGTGGAGCCCGTGATCTCTAAATTGACCTCATTAGGAATCAAATCTTTCAGGACTATCTCTGCCAACGAGAGATCAACACTCTGTCGATTCAAAGATGCAAATGCGGTGACACGGATAAGTGCACCTTCAAGTTCGCGGATGTTAGTTGAGATCTTACTTGCGATGTACTCCAAGACATCATCCGGTGCATTCAACTTATCTTGCGCGGCTTTTTTGCGCAGAATCGCGATACGAGTCTCCAGTTCTGGAGGTTGGATATCGGTGATTAAACCCCATTCAAAGCGACTGCGCAGACGATCTTCAAGTGTCGTCAACTGCTTTGGAGGACGATCACTTGAGATGACGATCTGTTTGTTGGCGTTATATAAAGTATTAAAAGTATGGAAAAACTCTTCCTGAGTACGCTCTTTATTTTCTAAGAATTGAATATCATCAATAATCAATACATCTAAATCTCGGTAGCGCCTTTGAAATGCCGAGGCCTTATCATCACGGATCGAGTTAATGAAGTCATTTGTGAACTCTTCAGATGACACGTAGCGAACTCGGACATTGCCATATAACTCCTTGGCGTAGGCCCCAATAGCGTGCAGGAGATGGGTTTTACCCAACCCGGAATCACCATAAATAAAGAGCGGGTTGTAAGCCTTGGCAGGTGCCTCCGCCACAGCCACGGCAGCGGCATGAGCAAATCTATTTGAGGAGCCAACAACAAATTTTTCAAAAACATAGCGGGGATTTAATTGAGAGAGCTCAGCCATTTGTTGACGTGAGGTGGAGAGAGCATCTCTTCCAACCCCCGGTTTAGGTACGACAAAGTCAATATCAATCTCAGGTATTGATGCGCTGTTTACCTCTAACGTCTCATCGACAGTTACGGCGATGACCGTCTTCTCACCGAGTTCACGAGTAAGAACATCACTAACAGATGAGCGTAGACGGCTCTCTAAGACATCCTTTGCAAAGAGGTTTGGTGTAGCGATTAATAAAGTAGTTTGATCGCTGTTATGGAGCAGGCCAAGGGGCTTTGATAGTTTGAGAAATGCACGATGTTGAGGCGCATCGAGTGCGACCTCTTCGATAACACGGCCCCAGAGAGCGCTGAGCTCTACCTCTTTAACGTCCATAAACAGCCTCTCTGATATCCACAGGGTTATCCACAGCCTGTGGTCTAAACCCCAGGTTGAGCCATTGCATGGCCCTGGATTTGGGGAAATCTGTGGAGGGAAGGGCAAAGTAGAGCGAAAGTGAGAAAAAAGCAACTAGTTATCCACATTCAAAGCCCTCATACAGCGTCAAAGGACCGGTTTGACCGGCTTATCCCCAGACCTCTACCGTTGCATCCTCGCTTCCCCCGTATCTCTGGCCGCACTCATCTGTAGTTTTTTAGGAGCTTTCCATGACAAAACGTACCTTCCAACCCAACACACGCCGTCGCGCTAAAAAGCATGGCTTCCGCGCACGCATGGCAACTCGTGCAGGGCGCGCAGTCCTTGCCGCCCGTCGCCTCAAAGGTCGCGCTCGACTGTCGGCATAAGGCCTTAACAAGGAGATCTTCGTGCTAGCTAAAACTGCACGGCTTACCGAGAGCGGGGATTTTGCCCGCGCAACAAAGAGTGGGCTTCGCTCTTCATCAACCAATTTTGTAGGCTACCTCTATATCGATGGCGAATCAAAACATCCCGCTCGGGTGGGGTTAATTATCGGTAAAAATATCGGAGGCTCCGTTCTTCGGCATCGATTGGCACGCAGAGTACGTCACTACCTGCGAGAGCATTATTCGAAACTACCAGATGGATCTCTGCTCGTCATCCGAGGCCTAAACAATGCCGCTGGGTCAGAGTATTCACTAGAGCTCACCCAGATCCTTACAACCCTATTAAGAAAAGCTAAAGAGCAGGCGATGAAAAAATGAGAAGGCTTGTAATAGCACCGATAAAAATATATCAAAAATGGATCTCACCAATCCTTACTCCTCGCTGTAAGTACTATCCATCATGTTCGAACTATGCAGTGAGTGCTATTGAAAACTACGGGATAAAAGGTGTCGCTATGAGCATATGGCGTTTGATGCGCTGTAATCCATGGTCACATGGCGGTGTCGATTACGTAGTTTTGAGAGAAAAGGTAGTGACCAATGGATAGCGTCCTAAAACCCTTATATATCGCTGTTTCTTGGGTGATTGTGACGCTTCATGATTTTCTCTCACCCTTCTTCGGAACAGATAGTGGCGTCTCGTGGTCGCTTGCGATAGTTGGCCTTGTCATATTGATCCGTATTATCTTGATTCCACTTTTTGTCAAGCAGATTAAGAGTCAGCGCGCACTGACTGCCCTGCAACCGCATATGAAAGAGATTCAAAAGAAGTACAAGGATGATAGGCAGAAACAATCCGAAGAGATGATGAAGTTATACAAGGAACACAAAACCAACCCACTTGCATCATGTTTCCCGATTCTTGCGCAAGCCCCGATCTTCTTTGCCCTCTTCACAGTACTTAACGGGATTGGAAAGAATCCTCCAGTAAAGTATGGGGTACTAACACAAGATGATGTCGTTAGTGCGGCTAATGCTACTTTCTTTGGCGCCCCTATCTCTCAGACATTTCTTGGTACAAACACCACAACAGTAAAAATTGTGACAGTCTTTTTGATTTTCATCATGTCATTGACAACATTTACCACCCAACGACAGTTGATGTTAAAAGGTATGCCGAAGATGGATTCGAGCAACAATATGATGTTGCAACAGCAAAAGATTATGTTGTATGCATTCCCAGTAATCTTTGCAATTACCGGTGTTAACTTTCCTATTGGTGTCTTGATTTACTGGTCGACCACAAACTTTTGGACGTGGGGACAGCAGTACTACGTCATTAAACGAAACCCAACCCCGGGCTCCCCAGCTTTTGAAGAGCTGGCCCGGAAAAAAAGGGTTAAGAACGGTGTGAATCCAGATGTACCCGAGACCCCAACAGAGCCAGTGGTAGATCTCAAAGGCCAACGCCAACAGCCCAAAAAGAAGAAAAAGAAGAGTAAATAGCGCAGATTTAGTACAAATCACCCCAAAACATATCAATTTACCCCAAACCCGACAGGGAGAGTGAGAAGAGATGGCACGGACAAAGGCACAGGTCACAACCGCTACCGAAGAGGCTCCAGTAGAGGCTTTAGAGGCAGCGACTACAGTAGAGAGAGAAGATTTAGAGGAGGCAAAGCCCCTCAAAGGCGTGGCCAAATTGGAGGAGGAGGGTGATATCGCCGCCGACTATCTCGAGGCGCTCCTTGATATCGCCGATTTAGATGGGGATATCGATATCGACGTCGAAAACGACCGGGCCTCACTGGCGATCGTCGGCGGCAAACTCGCCCACCTCGTCGGTAGCCAGGGAGAGGTCCTTGATGCGATTCAGGAGCTAACCCGCCTGGCGGTGCAGACATCGACAGGGGATCGCTCCCGGCTCATGCTCGATATCGACAACTTTCGGGGTGGAAAGCGTGTTGAGCTCAAGAAGTTGGCGAGCGAGATGGCCTCGCAGGCGAAATCAACTGGAAACTCCATCAAACTGGCGCCAATGAACGCCTTTGAGCGCAAGATTATCCATGACACTATCCAGGAGCTAGGGCTAACCAGTGAGTCAGATGGAGAGGATCCACACCGCTACGTGGTGATCTATAGCGCCTAAGTGGATGTTTCACGTGAAACTCTGATCGAGCGCTACTTTCCAGATACTGCTCGGATTGCGGCCTATGCCGATCTCTTGGTTGGGCCGGGAATTGAGCGTGGCTTAATAGGCCCCCGTGAGGCCCAGCGCATCTGGGAGCGCCATATCTTCAACTGCATCCCTATAACAGCCCTTCTCAAAGAGGGCTCGACCGTATTTGACGTTGGATCAGGGGCTGGGCTGCCCGGGATCGTTATCGCCCTGGCCCGACCCGATCTTCATGTGAGCCTGATTGAACCGTTGGAGCGCAGAGTCGAATTTTTGCGCGAGGCCGTATCTGGTCTTAATATCGAGGTTATTAAGGGGCAGGCGCAGGATGTGCGCACTAGCGCCCACTATGTGACGGCCCGAGCCGTGGCCCCACTTGAGAAGTTGAAGCGGATGACCTGGCATTTGATCAAGCCCGGCGGCTCACTTATGGCGATCAAGGGTAGATCGGCCGAGCAGGAGATGGCTGGGCTCCCACAATCAATTCTGCACGAGATAAATTATGAGGGAATCGAGCCAGGGCGCATCGTTGAGCTGCGTAAAGGTGCTTGACTAGCCTGCGTGGATGATTCACGTGAAACAAGGGCGGTGATTGGGACTCGCCGCCTCAAAGAGGCGATGGATAAGCCGGCACATCTTCGGATAATCACCGTTGCCAATCAAAAGGGAGGGGTAGGAAAGACCACCACAACGGTAAACCTCGCCGCAGCCCTGTCTATGGGCGGTTTGAAGGTCCTTGTTATAGATCTTGACCCTCAGGGCAATGCATCAACGGCCTTTGGTGTTGAGCATCTTGAGAACCCGGGGATCTATGAGGTCTTGATGGGCGAGATGGCGATGAGTGAGTGCGCCCAAAAAGTTAAGGGCTTCCCCTCTCTTGAGTGCATCTCATCTAATACCTCCTTAGCCCAGGCCGAGATCGAGTTGGTACCAATGGTCGCGCGCGAGATGCGATTAAAAGATGCGATCGAAGAGTTGGTCGCGCTGCGCCTTAAGGAGGAAGAGCCCCTCGACTATATCTTCATCGACTGTCCACCAAGTTTAGGTCTACTGACTATCAACGCCTTGAGTGCAGCCAAAGAGATGCTCATCCCGATTCAATGTGAGTACTACGCACTCGAGGGTCTTTCACAATTATTAAAAACATTCGATCTAGTAAAGAAACGCCTTAATGCAGATTTAAAACTCTCTACATTTGTCTTGACGATGTTTGATGGACGTACACGTCTGGCAAATGATGTAGCAGATGAGATTCGTAAACACTATCCAAATGAGTTGATTGATATCCCTATTCCTCGCGCAGTGCGTGTATCAGAGGCACCAGGATTTCATCAGACCGTCATGACATACGATGCATCATCACCAGGTGCGATCGCATATATGTTGGTGGCCCGTGAATTAGCTGCACGCGCAAAGGCATTAGATTCGAACGTTGTCTCTATCCACTACAAACATGTAGGTGAAATCGCATGATGGTACGTCGTGGTGGATTAGGTACGAACCTTGATGCATTGATTCCAACCACATTGACCGTTGAAGGCAAAGAGGTTGCAACACAGGATGTCATTGATATTAACTTGATCTCTCCTAATCCAAGGCAGCCACGGAAGAACTTCGATCAAGATGCACTCAATGAACTGATTGCATCGATCAAAGAGATTGGGATCCTTCAACCACCAGTAGTGCGAACCACCACGGGTGGGCGCTATGAGTTGATTATGGGGGAGCGCAGATATCGCGCTGCAAAGGCGGTGGGATTAAAAACAATCCCAGTCATCATTCGCCAGACACCAGATAATGAACTACTCCGTGAAGCGTTGATTGAAAATATCCATCGCAGCCAACTCAATGCGATTGAAGAGGCTGCGGCATACTCACAACTTCTCAATGACTTTGCATGTACTCATGATGAACTCGCACAGAAATTAGGCCGCTCTCGTTCACTGGTTTCAAACACTATTCGCCTTATGAATCTACCGGTATCGGTGCAGAGCAAAGTTGTATC
>JABMMN010000027.1 GCA_013205535.1 Candidatus Planktophila sp. | reverse complement strand
GGTGCACGCAAAAAAGGTGTGCAGATATTCACTCACACTCGCGTCTTGGAGATCAAAACAACGCATGGGCGTGTGAGCAGTGTTGTGACAGATAAAGGTGAGATCGAGTGCGAGATAGTCGTGAACTGCGGTGGGATGTATGCACCACAGATCGCACGGATGGTGGATGTTCGAGTTCCTATCGTTCCCATGAGCCATCAATATCTCATCACAGATAACTTCATGGAGGCCGATGCGCCATTCTTACCATCACTGCGCGATCCAGATAATTTGATTTACTTTCGCCAAGAGGTATCTGGTTTATTAATGGGTGGATATGAGCGCACATCAAAGGCATGGTCGGCCAATTACAACACTATTGATAATATCCCTGGAGATTTTAACTCTATGCTCCTTCCCGATGATTGGGATCGCTTCTACGATATCGCCGAGGCATCTCAAAGACGTGTGCCAAAGATGGCAGAGGTCGGGATCAAAAACTTTATCAACGGCCCAGAGGGCTTCACACCCGATAATGAGTTTTGTCTAGGTGAGACATCTGTAGGTGGCTTCTATGTCGCCGCAGGTTTTTGTGCTCATGGCATCGCCGGTGCCGGTGGGATAGGTAAGGTCGTTGCAGAGTGGATCGTTGCAGGAGAGCCAACAATGGATCTGTGGCATATGGATATCAAACGCTTCGGTGCATCCTATGAATCCCCTGACTTCACTTTGAAGCGCATCACTGAAAACTATGAGCAGTACTACGACATTCACTATCCGGGTGAAGAGCGAGCTAGCGCCCGTCCAAAGTTCACATCCCCCGTCTATGAGTGGCATAGCGCCCACGGGGCAGTCTTTGGTGAGAAATCCTCATGGGAGCGGGTCAACTATTACTCGACCAATGTGGGCGATCAGGCGCTGCGCCCCAAGGATTGGCTTGGGAAACACTGGTCATCGGCGGTGCAGGTCGAGCACCATGCAACCCGCACTGCAGCGGGCCTATTTGATGAGTCATCCTTTGCTAAGGCGCGCATCAGCGGTAAAGGGGCTGCGCAGTTTCTTAACTATGTCTGTGCCAACAACGTTCTCAAAGGAGTGGGCAGGACGACATACACGCAGGCACTCAATAGTAAAGCTGGAATTGAATCTGACTACACCGTCACCCAGATCAGTGATGATGAGTTCATGATCGTCACCGGGACTGCATTCTCAACCCATGACTTTGGTTGGTTAGAGAAGTTAAGACGCGAGTTCAACTTTGATGGAGTTGAGATCACAAACATCACAAAAGAGCTCACCTGTTTTGCAATCATGGGTCCTGCATCACGATCAATACTGCAATCATTGACCGAGACAGATATGAGTAACACCGCTTTCCCATTCATGTCATCACAAGAGTTGGCTATTGCAGGAATAAAGGTGCGCGCAACACGCATCACATATGTCGGTGAACTCGGCTGGGAGATCTATGCACCAGTGCGTGATGGACTTGCGCTCTGGGAGAAGATTGTGAACGCTGGCAAAGATGTTGGCCTTATCCCTTGTGGCTATCGCGCAATTGAATCTCTGCGCTTAGAAAAAGGCTATCGAGCCTGGGCCGGTGAGATTAATAGTGAGACCAACCCATATGAGGCCGGTCTTGGCTTTGCAGTCTCATTGAAGAAAGATAATTTCCACGGCAAGGCGGCTGCGATCGTGGCCAAGGCCAACCAGATCCGAAAGCTCGTTGCAATCACCTTTGATGACATTACGACAGTTGCATTTGGATCAGAGCCGGTCCGTATCGGTGAGAAGATCGTCGGTCGCATCAAATCCGGCGGCCAGGGCTACAGCGTCAATAAGGCGATCGCTTATGCCTATCTACCTATCGAATACAGCCAGCCCGGCACACTCATCGACGTTGAGTTCTTTGGCACCTGGCGCAGCGGAAGCATCTGTGTGGAGCCGATATTTGATCCAACAAATGAGCGGATTCACGCGTAATCTCAGAATGCAAGATTGGCAAAAATACTTTCCCCCACATGCCTGTGTGCAGTCAAAGCGGGCCTGACCTGGCCTTTCTCACCCTACAACGGCCATACCCAGGATTTATCCACAACTCATCCACCACTAGATACACAGAAAAAACCGCTTGTCCACGGCTTTATCCACAGATTATCCCCATCACCCCAAGGGGTTTTTCCTATGTGTTAGCAACTCAGACCTAAGTTAGCCCAAGGCAATCATCGTTGTCAGTGGCAGGTGGGAGGTTATACGCGTGAGCATCGCCGAACTCCCAAGCAATAGATCATCGCGAGATCTCTCACTCTCATCGATTGGCAACGAGTTCGAGCGCACACCACCACAGGATCTAATCGCAGAGCAATCAGTCCTTGGTGGAATGTTGTTATCAAAGGATGCGATCGCCGATGTCATTGAGATTATCCGTGAGAGAGATTTTTACCGACCAGCGCACGAGTTAATTTACGATGCAGTTCTAGATTTGTATAGTCGTGGTGAACCCGCCGATGCAGTGACCGTATCTGCAGAGCTGACAAAGCGTGGAGATATAGCACGTGCAGGTGGTGCACCATATCTGCACACTCTTATCTCATCTGTACCAACCGCTGCTAACGCCGGCTATTACGCGAAGATTGTGCGCGAGCATGCGATCATGCGTCGCTTAGTTGAGGCCGGTACAAAGATTGTGCAACTCGGCTACACATCCGAGGGTGAGGTCGATGACTTAGTCGATAAGGCCCAAGCCGAGGTCTATGCAGTCACTGAGCGTCGTACATCTGAGGATTACATTCAACTCTCGACTTTGTTACCCCAAGCCTTGGATGAGATTGAGGCAATCTCAAAAGGTATCGGTGTTGAGGGCGTAAGAAGTGGATTTAAAGATCTCGATGCACTCACACATGGCTTCCACCCTGGCAACATGATCGTTCTCGCTGCACGCCCTGCTATGGGTAAGTCAACACTTGGATTGGATATT
>JABMMN010000026.1 GCA_013205535.1 Candidatus Planktophila sp. | reverse complement strand
GTGTCAGCATTTTTAAAACTTGTACGGCAAAGGTTTCAGCGTTTGAAACTCGTTTGAGAAGTACTCTCCCGGTTCATTTTTAATCCATTTGGACTAAGAACTAAGTATCTCATGCCGTTTTTTAAAAGCAACTCCACGCGCCTTAACGCAGAAAAAGAGCCCGTAAACGACGGGAAGTCACGAATAAACCTACGATTATCATGATTAAAAAGTAGGAAATATGAAGAAAAACCCCTGAATTAATGTTGCCAAACCAAAAAGCCCGTACTAATTCGATCCCATGCCACAAAGGAAGCGACATGATAACTTTTTCTAACCAATCAGGATAAATAGAGATTGGGTAAAGGGAGCCAGAAAATAAAGTCATCGGAAGCATCACAAAGTTAATAAATCCCATTTGTTGATATGTTTTAAAAAATGAGGTAATCGCCATACCAAAGGATGCAAAGCCAAAGGCAACTAAAGATGCGGCTGGGATCGCTAAAATCGCCCACACACTCGGTGTTAGACCAAGAGCGGTGACAACAGTTAAGAAGCCGATTGAGTAGACCAGGCCACGTAGTAGTGCCCAAGCAATCTCACCTAATGCGATATCCATCGGACCAAGTGGCGTAGAGAGCATAGTTTTATAGAGCTTTGACTCGTTGAGCTTCCAAAATACATTCCAGGTTGAATCATAGATCGCACCATTCATGGCGCTAGTGGCGAGCAGTCCTGGGGCGATAAACATGGTGTAATCAATATTTGCAGTGCCGGTAGAGACATCACCGATCAAATTGCCCATCCCATAACCAAAGGCGAGAAGAAATAAGACTGGCTCCAAAAAGCCTGTGAAAATCGGCACCCACGTCGATGAGCGAAAGGCGAGCCAACTCCGCTCAAGTAATACCTGCGGACGACCGGCATACATCGCGCTTGAGGATTGGCTCCGGGCAATGTCTATGGCACTGCTCATTTTGCCAACCTTCTCTCAAATTGACGGATAGAGAGCGTTAATCCAATGGCTGCCACTGCAACTAAAAACACGAGGTGGATTGCGATCATGAGGGTTGAGATGCCATAGTCGAAGGCCGCTTCACGGCCGAGCTCGGTGCCATGCCAAAGGGGCGAGATCCAACCGATAGGTTGTAAATAAATTGGCATGGATGAGAGAGGAAAAAAAGTTCCAGAGAAAAGAAACATCGGCATGATAACCAAGCGCTGCATCACATTGAAAAAATAATCTTCCTTCTCAATCTTTGCGGCAAAATACATCATTACTGCACCGAATGAGCCACCCGCCATAATCGCAGCCAGAATAGTTAATACGCTGATTCCAAAGTCAACGACATTAAAGGCCAGAAGGAAGAGATAATAGATCGTAACGCTAAAGACTGTCCGAGATAGTGCGGCGAGGTAGACACCGATTGCAATCTGTCTGCCCGTTATCGGTGTCGCATTTTGGGCATAAAAGAGTTTGCGCCATTTGAAGCCCTCAATAACTGGAAAGACACACTCATCCATCACCCCAGTGATAGCTGCATTCGCAAGTAGAGCAGGGGCGATGAAGGCAATGTACTTAATCCCATTGGTCCCACTTGTCCCAGAGTTGCTCTCAACTAAGACGCCGATTCCTATACCAACGGCGATGAGATAAAAGAGAGGATTTCCGACATCAACTGCCGTAATGATTACTTTCCATTTGGCCATCGAGCGGATTCGAGCGGCAGCGACATAAAAAGCGCCAAAGCGTGCGATCTGTGGGACATTAATACCGGTGTTCATTCGATCAAGGTTCTTCCAGTAAGTCGCAGGAAGACATCCTCTAGTGAACTACGACGGACAAGTGATGTAGTTGGGTGAAGCTTTTGTGCAGTGATCTGTTCAAGCAGCTTTTCACCATCATCGGCATACATCAAAATACGGTCCGGCAGAGTCTCCATACGCTCGCACATCTTTTGTAACACTGGGGCGACCTCAACATTTCGATCGCTGCCAAAGCGCACCTCGAGCACCTCTTTGCTGGAGTACTCCTTAATCAACCCGGCAGGAGAACCCTCGGCCATGATGGCGCCTTTATCCATCACCACGATTCGATCACATAACTGCTCGGCCTCATCCATAAAGTGAGTGGTCAATACGAGTGTGACACCCTGTTCTTTCAGGCGAAATAAACGATCCCACAAGATATGGCGGGCCTGGGGATCCAAACCTGTCGTGGGCTCATCCAGTAACAAGATGTCAGGTTCGCTCACTAAACCACGAGCGATGGTCAAGCGGCGCTTCATCCCACCACTGAGAGCCTCAACCTTCACATTGCGCTTCTCCTCGAGTTGGGCAAATACGAGAAGCTCTTCGATTTTGGCGTTTATAAATCTCTTTGACAGTCCAAAATATCGACCATAAATAAAGAGGTTTTCACTCACCGTGAGCTCGCCATCAAGATTATCTTGTTGTGGTACGACTCCAAGATGAGCACGGACAAGGGGCCCAAATTTCTCAGGGTCCTTATCTAAGATCTCAACCGTGCCCGCTGTGCGAGTAGATGTCGCAGCCAAGATGCGCATGATCGTGGACTTACCGGCACCGTTAGGACCCAATAAACCAAAGGATTCACCTTTGGCCACCTCAAAGCTGACTCCATTGACCGCCGTGAAATCATCAAAGTTTTTAGTCAGCCCACGCACACTAATAAGAGAATTGGACATCCGCGTAGTCTATCCGAGTATTCTTTCTTTACGTGCGGTCACATTCTTTGTGGGGTAGTTAGGTAGTCATGGAAAAACCAACGATCATCCTTGCTACAAGCAACGGAGTTGGAATGGGCCATCTTGCACGTGCGAGTGCGGTGGCTCTGGCCTTAAAGGATGTTGCACATCCAATAATTGTTTCAATGGCCAGTGGAATCGCAGATCTCCCATCTTTCATGGGTATTCGCTGTGAATATATCCCGGGCCGTGATCGTTTATGGATGCCGCGCGAGAAGTGGGACAAGTATCTACGAGATAGATTATTGGCACTTATCGATGAGACAGGTGCAAAAGTTCTCTCTTTTGATGGTGTTGTTCCCTATCCAGGAGTGATTGCAGCAAGGAATTCAAATTCAGCAATAAAACTTGTCTGGGTCAGACGGGGCCTATGGCAAAAGAAACCACAGCGTTTCATCTTGGGGCTGCAGTCCGGGATGATGGATCTAGTCATTGAGCCTGGAGATATTGCACGTGCATATGATCATGGTCCTACCTCTAAACGTACAGATGCCGTATTGACCTCACCGGTATCTCTCTTCCGCAAGGAGGATGCGCTATCGCGAGATGATGCACGCCGAGCACTTGGTTTGGATCTGAATCGTCCGAGCGTTCTTGTGCAGTTGGGTACAGGTGATAGCGATGTCAATCAGAAGATGACGGCCGCCCTCGAGGGCTTAATTGGGTGGCCAGGGCTTCAGGTTATCTTGACGAAAAAGCCAATAGATAAAGATGGTAAATCACTAGTGCCTGCAGGTTTGGATATAAAGGTTGTGCGATATTTTCCTCTTGCACAAGTTCTTCATGCTTTTGATGCAGGGATATGTGCAACTGGTTACAACGGAGTACATGAATTATTACCGGCACAGGTCCCAACGGTCTTTGTCTCAAACATTCGTGGGACCGATGATCAGGAGACGCGGGCTAGATGGTGTCATGATTTTGGATATGCTCTGCGCGCAGATCAAAGCGATCTCAATGAGATTACTGCAACCATTAAGAGGCTTCAAGACCCATCTCTGCGTGAGCAGTTATCGAAGCGTTGTGCCGAGCTACCCGATACAACAGGGGGCGCTGAGATCGCCGATATCTTACTCAAATTAGTAGCGAGCGCGCAGCCAGATGATCCGAAAAATATTAGATTCAAGCGACTGATGATTCAGGACCATTTCAATCGAGGTCTACGACATGTGGCCAATCTTGGCATTCGACGGTTGGCACTTGTCTATCGCCGTTTTAATCCACAGATCATCCTTCAAATTACCAAGCAAGAACCACCTATTTTTGGTGATTCAACAGATCCACAAAAGCTGAGCGAATTAATTAGGTCAACGACCCGTTTTGAACATTTAATCTCAGGTTCATCCCCTACTTATCGCAAGCGGCGTGAAGAGATTGCGTATGAGGCGTATGGTGTATCCGTGGAAATCACAAAGCGATGAAGTTGAGGACATGGGTTAGGAGAACACCGGCGGGGCGCCTATTTTGGAGAGTGTTTATTGGCTCTCTGGGCGGTGGTATCACCGTCCTTGGTGCAATATTCCTTGTTGCCCCTGGCCCAGGAGTGCTTGTGCTACTCGCCGGACTTGGAATTCTAGCCACTGAATTCGCATGGGCAGGCAGGGCGATGGAGAAAACTAAGTCAGCGGCCAAGTCAGCGGCCGATAAATCCGGCCTTCCTATATGGGTGAAGTATTTTATCGTCGCAGGCGGGGCAGTTGTATCGATTATTGCAGTGATTATTTACTACTGGCGATAACTTTAAAAGCGCGAACGGATATCCCACAAATCCTTAAAGGCTGGGTTAGACAAAGTAGTTGATAGATACTCAACACCACTTGAACCACCGGATCCAACCTTGTGTCCGATAGTTCGCTCCACCATCTTTACATGGCGATATCGCCACTCTTGGATACCCTCATCGATATCGAGTAAGCGCTCACAAATCATGGCACTCTGGGGATCATTTCGATGAATATCGAGAAGTACATCTTGGACACCAAGATTTGCCTCATAGGCCACACTCCTATCGCGATTGAGAACATCGCTTGGAATTGGATGACCTCGTTTGGCTAGATATGCAAGGGCCGAGTCCCAAACCGAATTGGCAGAGGTAAGGAGTGAGATTTCTGCTTGAATCTCTGGAGGTAGATGACCTGCCATCTTGTTATCACGCCGGCCCAGTAAGGCCTCTACTTTTCTGAACTGCGCCGATTGGAAGCCACTGGATGAGGATAAGTATGAGCGAAATGCATTGAATTGCAGGGGTGTCATAGTCTCCAAAATATCGATCTGAGCCACACAGACCTTCATGATTGTGCGTATGCGTCCAAGGATGGCGAGTGAATAATGTGTGTCACCAGACTCCATACTCCGTTGGGCCTGCATGAACTCGTGAATCAGCTGCTTAAACCAGAGCTCATATGTTTGATGAATAATTATGAAGAGCATTTCATCATGTTCTGGACCTACTGATAATGGGCGCTGCAGGCTAAGCAGTTCATCCACTGCTAAATAAGATGTGTATGTTAGCGCTGAATCAAAGTTGTTATCGCTCATGTGACTCGTGAACCACTCTCTTGTACTTGCTTGTATGCACCTGTTGCGACTAACTCACGCATACGATCAAATCCATCCCAAATTTCGACGTATGAGGTTGGAAGCGGGGAGATAGCAAGGCGAATTACATTTGGCGTCCTGTAATCGGGAATGACATTTGATATTTGACGCAGTGCCATACAAATTTGTGCTGCATCAGGGTGCTTGAGGGAGATGTGCCCACCACGTTGTTGCGCATCGCGTGGGGTACATAGATCCATACCAAGGGGTGCCAGCCAGGCGTCATAGAGATCAATCATCATCGCAGTCCCAAGCGCGGCCTTCTCTGCTATCGCCTTGATACCCGCCTCTTGAATCATAGAGAACGCGCTTTGCACACAACGGATTCCCATCAATGAGGGACTTGCGATTTGAAAGCCACGGATACCAGCGGCTTTTTCAAAGACGGGACCCATTTCAAACTGTGCATCTTGTGCAAACCAGCCTTGAATCGGGACTTGCAGCTGGCTTTGAATTGCGGTGCTGACATATAACCAGGCAGGAGAGCCCGGACCCGAGTTACCGTACTTATATGTGCAGCCGACACAGAGATCGACACCGTTAGTATCAAGATTTAATTCAATAGCGCCGACTGCATGACTGGCATCCCACACAACCAAGCCACCCACTGCACGCACTTGATTAGTAATAGACTTCAAATCCGTACGCGCACCTGAGCGATACTGGATTATCTGTAAAGTCACGAGTGCGACATCGTCATTGAGATATGGGGCCAGCACTTCGGTTGTGATTCGCTCATGTGTTGTGATCCGTGGATCCTCGTTGGCGATAGTGACAAGATTGAGATCAAATTCGCGCGCGATACCCTCGAGGATGTATCTATCCGTCGGGAAGTTTGCAGCATCGGTGATGATGGTCCTTCGCCCTGGACGTGCTCTGATCGCAGCAAGACATAATTGATAGAAGTTAACCGATGTCGTATCGCAGACCAACACTTGACCCGGTCGCGCCCCTAGGGCGGCGGCTCCCAATAAATCGCCAGTAGGTTGGGCCTCACCGACCCAATGTTCCCAACCAGTGACAACCTGCGGACCCCACTCATGTGCCATGAAGTTGTTTATCGAAGTTATGGTGGCCTTGGGTAAACGGCCCAGGGAGTTCCCATCTAAATAACACATCTGGGGATCTGAAATCACAAACTGGGATTTAAAGTGAGCGAGTGGATCGGCCTTATCTAGAGCCAGTGCATATTCGCGGTCAGTGACATTCATGGATGAAAGGTACGCTCTCCCATCATGGCGCGCAATGTTGTAAATATCGAGGAGGTCTCAAAAGCCTTCGATATTAAAGAGCTTTTAGTGGGCGTCTCACTTGGGGTATCCGAAGGCGATCGTATTGGAATCGTCGGCCGTAATGGATCGGGCAAGAGTACGCTCATGAAAGTTATAGCAGGTGTTGAATCTCCCGATTCTGGGCGTGTGACAAAATCAAACTCTGCGCGAATTGGGATCCTTTCCCAAGTCGATCACGAAAATCCACAGAGCACAGTGGGTGAGGTAGTTCTAGGCGATTCAGAGAAACATGAGTGGGCCAGTGAGCCAAATATCCGTGAGGTATTTACTGGATTATTCGGTAGCTTTGATGACCACATATTTGAGAGAAAGTTTGGTGAGTTATCGGGTGGTGAGCGTCGACGCGTTGGTCTTGCTAAATTACTGATCAATGAATTAGATCTGATCTTGCTGGATGAACCAACCAATCACCTAGATGTAGAAGGTGTTGCATGGCTTGCCCAGTATTTGAACAACCGCAAGGGATTAGCACTCACTGTTGTTACTCACGATCGTTGGTTTTTAGATGCCGTTACCGATCGGACATGGGAGGTCGTTGAAGGCAAAGTTGAGGAGTATGACGGTGGCTATAGCGCCTTCGTATTGGCAAAGGCTGAGCGCGCCCGACAGGGCTCGGTTATGGATGCGCGGCGAAACGCTCTGATACGCAAAGAGTTGGCCTGGCTGCGCCGTGGCGCACCTGCACGCACAACTAAGCCGAAGTTTCGCGTCGATGCCGCCAACGTATTGATCCAAGGTGAGCCCGAACCACGCAACCAAGGTGAGCTCCTTAAATTCGCACTCAATCGCCTGGGTAAGACCGTCTATGAGGCCCATCATCTTCAAGTAAAACTTGGAGACAATGAGTTGATTGATGATCTCTACTGGAATATTGGTCCAGGAGATCGAATTGGAATCGTTGGTATCAATGGCGCAGGTAAGACAACATTAATGCGCACCCTCGTAGGAGAGATACAACCAACTGCCGGCAAATTAGTAACTGGGATTACCGTCAAGCCAGCATTCTTAACTCAACACTTGGCTGAGCTAGATCCCTCATGGCGCGTTTTGGAGGCTGTTGAAAAAGTAGCCAATCGGGTCGAGATCGGTGGTGCTCGAGAGCTATCAGCATCCCAACTCTGTGAACGTTTAGGTTTTGATCGCGAATCCCAATGGACACCAGTAGGTGATCTATCAGGTGGTGAGAAACGTCGATTACAGCTAACACGTCTATTGATGGATAGCCCTAACGTTTTATTACTAGATGAGCCGACAAATGATTTTGATATCGAGACACTCACCGAGTTGGAAGACTTATTAGATAGCTATGGCGGGACACTTATCGTCATCTCCCACGATAGATACTTCCTTGAACGCGTGTGTGATCGCTTTGTCGGTCTGCTGGGTGATAAGTCTGTGCGCGACTTACCACGAGGTGTGGATGAGTATTTAGAGCTGCGCCAGGATGCTATGAATCAGCAGACTGTGGCACAAAAGGAGAAGAAGAGTTCAAGTGCAGCGCAAGAGCGCCAGTTAAAGAAAGATAAGGTGCGCCTGGAGCGCCAGATGGAAAAAGCCGACATGCGGATCAACCAACTACTCGCCGAACAAGAGGCGGCCGCCTTTGAATCTTCAAACCTCATGGAGATCGAAAGAGAGTTGGAGAAGATAGTCCTGGAGAAGGAGAATCTTGAGCAAGAGTGGCTTCACGTCATGCTTTCTCTCGATAGTTAAGTTAAAATCACGTTTATGAATCAGATTTCACATGCAATCGAAGTAGTCCTATTTCGTGCCCGTTTTCTCTTAGCCCCTCTATATTTAGGGCTCGTAGGTGCACTTGCGCTGTTGTGCTACAGATTTGTCATCGAGTTCATTCATCTGGCCCAGAAGGTGGGTGATGCCACTCCGCAGAGTTTTACTCTCGATCTTTTGGCCCTATTAGATCTCACGCTTTTAGCGAACCTGATTTTGATGGTAATCTTTGCCGGCTATGAGAACTTCGTATCCCGTATCGATGTTGCTGCAGAGTCCAAGGATCGCCCGCATTGGATGGGGACGATCGATTTCAGTGGCTTAAAGATCAAGTTGATTGGCTCACTCGTTGCGATCTCAGTCATCGAACTTCTGAAGGACTTTATCGAATTATCAGGTAAGGCTGAAGTTGGTGAGGGCACTATTTGGAGAATTGCTATCCATCTCACCTTTGTCGTCTCAGGTGTGCTTTTTGCATTGATGGATTGGATCGCTGATAAGCGGGAGTTCACCGGCACTCATACTTGATAATTCATCGTTAATTTCCTTCCTTTCCATTCATAGTTAAAGTGCCGTCCACTCGGTTAGAGGCAAACTTCACCCACCTCTAACAAAGAAACGGAAAAATGAAAATCACAAAAGTTGGAATGATTAGCGTCGTAGCTATAGTTATTAGCTCAATCTCAGCATCTGCATGGGCGGCAGGATCTAAGCCTGTCTACGTCCAATCAAGAAGTTCTGCCGTTGAAATCAAGGCTATAGCAACAGTCGGTGACACAATTGGTAGCACAATGATTCGTGGAATCCCAGATGGAATGGGTGCTTTTGACAATGGGCGTGGCGGAGTAACGCTCCTGAACGTACATGAAATTAGTATTAGCAATCCATTTGCACTCACCGGTAAGTCAGACACTGCCCCTTGGGGGGCTTCAATCACAAAATTCACCGTCAGTAAAAACACAAAATCTGTCACATCTGCCAGCGAATTCACCAATAAAATCAATTTTTATAATTACTCAACTGGGAAGTATCAGGACACTCCAGTAGGTGGAGCTCCAGCCGATTCCGCAAAAGGAAGTTTTGATTGGGGTATCAGTCGTTATTGCTCGGCAGCATTTACTCCGGCGGGGACATTCATTCACGATGGAGTTGGTTTTGCAGGCGGCCTGTTTACCGCTGGTGAAGAGAGCGGAGATTCATCGAGAGCATTTGCTTACGATGAGGATGGAATCGGGTTTCAACTCCCACGAATGGGAATGTTATCGTTTGAGAATGTAGTCCCAGGTATAAAGCCAGGTCCTAACACAGTTTCCATATCTTTAGAAGATGCACAAGATGGTCAAGTGTATGTTTATGTTGGCAAAAAGCAGTCAACAGGTAGTGCAGTCGACAAAGCCGGCCTTACAAATGGCGATCTTCATGTCATGAATATCCCATCTGCCAAGACAGACAATATTTTCCGTAAGGATGTAGGACTGAAGAAAAAAGTTCCTGTTGAGTTTAAAAAAGTCGAATGGAATACAACACCAACTGCTTTTGCGAAAGAATCTAGTGAAAAAGGATCTATATTAACTCGAGTTGAGGATGGTCACTGGGATTTAACAAATCCAAATGTTTTCTACTTTGTTACGACAGAATCAAAAGGTGATCCAATTGCAACAGCTCCCAACCCAGCGACTCCTACAGTCTCTCGTGATGGTGGCGCTCTATGGCGATTGACATTCAAGGATGCACAAAATCCCCAGTTAGGAGCAGAGATTGAGATGCTTCTTAACGGTGGTGAGACTCCTTATATGAGCAAACCAGACAATATCACCGTGACGAATGATGGTAAGTACGTGTTGATACAAGAGGATCCAGGCAATAATGCCTTGTTAGCTCGCATCATCGCCTATCGAGTATCAGATGGAAAGCTTGCTGTGGTTGCACAGTTCGACCCTGCTAAGTTTCTTAAAAGTGGTCCAGAGTTTATAACCGAAGATGAGGAATCCAGTGGCATTATTGATGCAACAGAATTCTTCAGTAAGCCAGATGACACAAAGGCTTATTTCTTCTTTAATGCTCAGGTTCATGCCAAAGCAACCATTGCTCGTCCAGATTTGGCCAGCCGGAGTGCAGCTAAGAAAGCGGCAATTGATACAAGATCAGTAGAAGGTGGTCAGTTCTACATTATGACAATCTCTGATTGGAATAAAGTCTTTACTCCATAACTAAGAAGAAAATGACCGGATGGGAACGAGGGTTCCATCCGGTCATTTCTTTCTCCAACACCCTTCCCAAATGCATTCAGCAATAATCAATATTTTGCCCTTAAATGCTTTGAGCCTTGATCTTTTTGTGGTTATCGCCGGTGGCGTCTGTGGTTCACAAGCGCAGAGACCAATGAAGCGCTAATAAAGAAGGCTGCGATTGCGTATGACCAAGTCTTTACCCATGGCAAGGTAGCGGCGTAATACCCTGCAAGAGTTATTCCAACTCCCCATAAGAGAGCTCCGAGTGCGTTAGCCGATAAGAACTTGTAGTAGTTCATCTTTGAGGCACCAGCAATTGGTGGCACAAATGTTCTAAGCCATGGGAAGAAACGAGCCGCAACAACGGCCCACCATCCTGTCTTTTCGTAAAAGCGTTCAGAGCGGGCGATCATGCTCTGCATTCGTGGAGAGTTATGACGCTCAAGATAAGGACGGCCCACTAAGCGGCCTAGGACAAAGCCAATTTGATCACCGAAGAATGCGGCGATAAAGATAACGGTAACCAAAATAAGAATATTGACATCTTTATTGGCAGCTGCGACAAGGCCAGCACTAAAGAGAATCGAGTCACCGGGCAGGAAAAATGCAAATAAAACACCGGTTTCAAAGAAGATAATTGCGCCAACAATGAGGTAAAACAGATATGGTGCAAGAGAGGAGAGTTGAGCATCAAAGGATGCGGCGAGCTCGATCACACTGACTTCTTTACCGCCGCAGCAACTGCCTTGGTTACATTCGGATCAAAGACACTTGGCACGATAAATGATGCGTTGAGCTGTTCAGGTAAGACGCAGTCGGCGATTGCCTCGGCTGCGGCGACCAATAACTTATCGGTGATCTTATTTGCATGGGCATCTAGAAGCCCACGGAAGATTCCGGGGAAAGCCAGGACGTTATTGATCTGATTTGGTTGGTCACTGCGCCCAGTAGCGACAACGGCGGCGTATTTACGAGCAATGACAGGATCAATCTCTGGATCTGGATTTGCAAGGGCGAAGATAATTGAGCCAGGTGCCATTGAGGCAGCATCAGATTCACTGATGAGATTGGGAGCACTGACACCTATGAATACATCTGCGCCTTTCATAGCCCCCGAGATATCCCCTTTAAAGTTCTCTGGATTACTAGTATCGATGAACCACTGCTGCATCGAATCCTGAGACTTCATATCTCGGGTGATCACACCATGGTGATTGAAGCCAATTATATTTCTTGCACCATTGAGGACTAATAGGCGAGCAATCGCATTACCCGCAGCACCGACACCAAGGAGAATAATCTTGACTTGCCCCAAATCTTTCTTAACGAGTTTGAGCGCATTTCTTAGTGCAGCTAGAACAACGATCGCTGTGCCGTGTTGATCATCATGAAAGACCGGTATATCTAATAAATCTCGCAGTCGACGCTCAATCTCAAAACAGCGTGGAGCAGAGATATCCTCCAAGTTGATGCCACCATAGACAGGTGCAATCAGCTGCACTGTGCGCACGATTTCATCGACATCTTGGGTATCTAGACATACGGGCCAGGCATCTACATCGGCAAAGCGCTTAAACAATGCCGCTTTACCCTCCATGACGGGAAGGGCTGCAGCGGGGCCAATATTTCCAAGCCCTAGGACGGCCGAGCCATCGGTCACAACGGCGACGGTGTTGCGCTTGATAGTCAGACGACGGGCATCGGCCGGGTCATCGACGATTGCTTGGCATATGCGGGCGACGCCGGGGGTATAGGCCCGAGAGAGATCATCGCGGGTCTTGAGTGGGACCTTTGATGCAATCTCGATCTTTCCACCAAGGTGCAATAAAAAAGTGCGATCACTTACTTTACGGACGCTCAACTCTGGATTCTTGGCAATTGCGATAGCGATTTTCTCAGCATGATCAGAATCAATCGTGTCACAAGTGACATCGATGACTACCTTCTCTAAATGTGATTCGACGATATCAAGTGCTGTGATGGTCGCACCAGCTGTTGTAATGATTGTGGTTGCAAGTGCTACAGGCTGTGAAGAGGCTGAACCTTCAATCCGTATTGTGATCCCATATCCAGGTGAGGTAGATGCCATTTAGATGACTCCATACAATCGATCGCCAGCATCGCCAAGACCCGGGACGATATAGCCGTGCTCATTGAGTTTCTCATCGAGTGCACCAGTGACAATCGTGATAGGGACTTTGCTATCTGCAAACTCCTTCTCAAGCGCAGCGACTCCTTCAGGGGCCGACAAGATACAGATTGCAGTGATGTCATTTGCACCCAGATTGATTAAATAGTTGAAGGCGGCGATCAATGTGCCACCAGTTGCGAGCATCGGATCCAGAACAAAGACTTGGCGCCCCGATAAATCATCGGGTAATCGATTGGCATATGTGCTGGCCTGAAGGGTCTTCTCATCACGAACCATTCCAAGAAAGCCCACTTCGGCAGTTGGCACCAACTTACTCATACCTTCGAGCATTCCAAGGCCAGCGCGAAGAATAGGAACAACAACAGGGGCAGGTTCGGCCAACTTCAGACCTTTGGTCTGTGTGACGGGTGTCGTTATCGATACCGAGTGCGTACGAACATCTCGTGTAGCTTCATAGGCAAGTAGCGTCACCAACTCTTCAACAAGGCGGCGAAAAGTTGGTGAATCAGTGCGCTTGTCACGCAAAATTGTCAGTTTATGTGCAATTAGTGGGTGATCTGCGACGTGTACTTTCACAGGTATTACCTTACAGGGCTTTCATTCCCCTCAAATGAGTGGAACTATGAGCGCATGCCTGATTTCAATGATGAGCTCGCAGAGGAGATCGAAGAGTTCGATGCCCTCGATGACGTTCCTGAGGCGATTGTAAAAGTAAGCAGCGTCACAAATGAATTGGATATTGCTGTTGCCGCATGGCATGAGGATGGTCGATGGACGTTAGGGCTCCTTCCCGATCCAACAGATATTGCACAGATAATCACGAGCCTGAAATCACAACAGACAAATGGTGGCGCGATCGCATTGATATCTATCGATGAAGAGTTTTTTATCTTGATCCGTGTCTTAGGCTCACACATCTCTCTATTTTTAAGTGACTCAACATGTGCCTTGGATTATCCTGTTGCCGAAGAGTTGTTAGAGATTGCTGATTTACCGATTCCAGAAGATGATGAGGATGCCAATCCAATCGGTCATATCGAGATTTTATCTGACCTTGGGATGAACGGTATGGAAATTTCTGCACTTTGTGATGACGCTGAACTCTTTCCCGATGAACAGTTAGAGGCGATAGCCAATCGACTTGGCTTTGGTGATCAGTTTGCAGAGCTCCTGCAACTGTGAGTGATGAAGAGTTGATGCGCAAAGCTCTAGCTATTGCGCAAGAGGCCCTTGCTAGTGGCGATGTTCCAGTAGGTGCGATCATCATTGATAGGGCTGGTGAAGTAATCGCATCTGCCCGTAACGAACGTGAGCTTCACCATGATTCAACGGCACATGCCGAGATTCTCGCCATACGTAGAGCCTGTGAAAAAATCGGTCAGTGGCGATTAGAGGAGCACACAATCATCACCACACTTGAACCTTGCGCTATGTGCGCGGGAGCGATCGCCCAGTCACGGATCTCAACTCTGATCTTTGGAGCCTGGGATGAGAAGGCCGGCGCCGTTGGCTCGGTGTGGGATCTATTGCGCGACCCGCGCTCGCTTTTTAAAGTCGAAGTACGTGGAGGAGTCTTGGCCAAGGAGTGTTCTGCAATGTTAAAGAGCTTTATACAAGGAGTTCGTAAGAGGGATTGAGAATTATCATCGATCCCTCTTCTTCGCCAACCATTCCCTCAGCGCGCATCTGCGAACCGACTTCAAGGCCTGCAATATCTCGGCGACCCAGGAACTGGAGAGATACACCGCCAGTCTCATCCCAAATTTCAATCTCTAAAGATGGAGCTGCACCTCGTGGCGCAGTTTTGATCGATGTGACTCGGCCATGTATCCGGGCACGTTTGCGCCACTGTATCTGACCGATCGGTGTCACATTTTCGGCGTAATGGCTGACCGGTTCGAAGTTTTCGGGGGGAGTTTTCTTATCTTTGCTCTGGACAATAACCTTATTTAGAACTTTGGCCGGCTCCATGACCGCTTGACCAGAGGCGATGCGTTCAACATCGAATGGAACAATCGTTGCAACAACCCGAGCTAACTGTGAGATTGGGGCGGCAATTTGTTCAGCTGTTTGATCATGGAGTAAGCGACCTAAGAAGCCTGAATATGCACGGCGAGGCAGTAATAAAGTGAGTTCAACATCGGGCTTTTCAGTCATACGAATCGCATAATCAAGCGCTGCATTTGCCAGGCGTCGATCTGGACAGTCTATGAGCTCTAGAGTCACATCATCTAGGGCATCAGATGCCGCCCAGGCCCTTTGAATTTCTTCGGCGCGACGATCATCGATGACAAAGTGGACTGCAATTAAATGATGAGGATTGAGACTCCGAGCATAGCGAATGGCACCAACTGTGGCGATATCGACACTATCAACAAGGACAGTTACATCATGACGAGAGATCGATGTCGCACGCTCCTGTTCGCGTTTTACGGATAGAGCATCTTGTTCGCGGGTATATTGATTACGCAATCGTAGAAATGTCATAACCAAAATCGGCGCCGTAACCAGTACTAACCAGGCGCCCTCAGTGAATTTAACGACTGAGAAAATAATTACGACTAAGAGTGAAATAGATCCAGCGAGTGCGTTGATAAAGACCTTCGACCGCCATGCACCTGTTTTATTTCTTAGGGCATGACGTGTCATCCCAAAACCAGCTAAACAGAAACCTGTAAAGACACCTAAGGCATAGAACGCAACAAGATGTTCCACTGAGCCTGCGGTGATTAGGACTAAGAAGATACCGCCCCCGGAGAGAAGGAGGATTCCATTCGAGAAGGCCAATCGATGTCCACGCTTAGTCAATTGACGAGGAAGGTATCCATCTGATGCTACAAAATTGACCAAGATTGGAAAGGCACTATACGTCGTGTTTGCACCGGCAAATAGAATCAACATTGTAGCCAGTTGGACCATTATGAACATCACTTGTCCGAAGACACCATCACCAACGATTGATTTAGCAATTTGGGAGATCACCGTTGGAGTTCCCGATTCATAGGGCATCGCGTAGATTTTGTGCGCAAACCATGAAACCCCAAGAACGAGAGTGCCAAGTATTCCACTCATCATAAATAATGTACGACGTGCATTGACATGCTCTGGTTGCTCAAAAAGGGCAACACCGTCGGAGATAGCCTCAAGCCCGGTCAAAGACGATCCACCATTTGCAAATGCACGTAAGAGAATAAAGATAGCGGCAAAAGTTAGGAGTCCTTGGCTCTCCCCAACTTCGATAGCACCAGGGTTATTTGTCGCAAGAACCTCAAGAGTTCCAGTGAAATGACGATACAAACCCATTGAGAAAACAATTAACATGCAGATGATAAAGAAGTAGGTTGGTAGCGCAAAGACCTTACCTGCCTCTTTAACTCCACGCAGATTGCCATAAGTTAAAAATACGATTACCAGTAAAATCATTGGGATTTTCCATGGATTTAATGAGGGGAAAGTTGAGATGATGGCCGCGACACCTGCAGCGGATTGAATAGCAACTGTCACGATGTAATCAAGCATTAATGCAACTGCGGCGATTTGTGCAACGACAGGGCCAAAATTATCGCGAGAAACAATGTAAGCCCCACCAGTTTTGGTATATACGTTGATAACATTTCGATAAGAGAGTGTGATAATCGTTAAAATAACTAGTACGACAGCGGTCATCGGCATCAAAATTGCAAAAGCAGCCAAGCCAAAAGCAGGTAATAGCGCGATAAGAATCTGTTCAGATCCATAGGCCGAAGATGAAATACAGTCCGATGCGAGAATTCCAAGACCAAAGCGTTTTTTTAGACGTTGATGACCTAGCGAGTGCCTATTCAGAGGATTCCCCAAAATACGGCGCTTTAGAGTGTATGCAAATGAATCTTTTAAGTGGGCATGTTTATGTAGTACAACAGGTATCTGTGCATCATCGCTCCACGACTTTGGCACGATAACTCCTCCGTAAATTGCATGTACTGCAACTCAATATGCCCACTCTACCGCAGCGGGCACAAACTTCACTGTTTTGTGTGGTGAGCGTATGATTCACCTCATGCATACGCAGTTATATATCGATGGCCAGTGGGTTGATGGTGTTGGAAAGCTTCCTGTCTATGATCCAAGCGATGGTTCGGTGATAGCGCAGGTCTCATTGGCTGGAGATAGAGAATGTGATGCAGCGATTACTGCCGCAGATACAGCGGCTAAAGCATGGGCAAAGACGGCTCCGCGGTATCGGTCAGAGATTTTGCGCAGAGCCTTTGAGTTAATGATTGCTGAGAATGAGGTCATTGCAACGCTGATATCGCGTGAGAACGGTAAAGCGATGCCTGATGCTCGCGGTGAAGCAACATATGCAGCCGAGTTCTTCCGCTGGTTTGCTGAGGAGACAGTCCGCACTCCTGGGGATTTTCGCAAATCACCATCAGGAGATAAGCGAATCCTTGTCAGCCATGAACCAATCGGTCTTTCGATTCTGATTACACCGTGGAATTTCCCAGCGGGAATGGCTACACGCAAGATCGGTCCAGCAGTTGCTGCCGGCTGCACAATGATTTTAAAGCCCGCTGGTGAGACACCACTTACGGCGATGTACATCGTCGATCTCATGGAGCGGGCAGGTCTTCCAAAGGGCGTTCTTAACTTAGTTCTGCCAGAGAAAACCGGTCCAGGGATATCGAGAATGTTGCACGATCCTCGTGTGAAAAATCTTTCATTTACTGGTTCAACTGAAGTGGGGCGCATCTTGCTCAAAGAGGCGGCAGATCGTGTCATCCGCTGCTCCATGGAGCTTGGCGGGAATGCACAGGTTGTTATTCACGATGATGCAGATTTAGGTGTAACTATTCCTCAGCTTTCACTTGCAAAGATGCGCAATGGTGGCGCCGCCTGCACATCGGCAAATCGAATCTTTGTCCAACGTGGAATCGCAGAAAAGTTCATCTCAGAGATGACCAAATCCATGAGTTCATATGTAATGGGTCGCGGAACTGACCCCACGACAACACTGGGTGCCTATGCTTCTATGAAAGAGCGCAATAAGATCGCAGAGATCGTTGATCAATCGATAGCAGCTGGCGCAAAAGTCGAGGTTGGTGGCGTAAAACCAGAAGGTGATGGTGCTTTCTACCCAGCAACTGTCCTAATAGTGGAGAGAGATAATCCAATCCTTGGCCATGAAATCTTTGGCCCAGTCGCACCGATCGTTATCTTCGATACAGATGAAGAAGGCATCACAATGGCCAACGACACAGACTTTGGCCTCATCAGTTATGTATTTTCCAAAGATCTCACCCGTGCACTGCGCACCGCAGAGGCGATGGAGTCGGGAATGGTGGCTATTAATAAGGGCGTAATTTCGGATCCCGCCGCACCATTTGGTGG
>JABMMN010000025.1 GCA_013205535.1 Candidatus Planktophila sp. | reverse complement strand
CGGCGCTGGAGTTGGCTGCGGCGCTGGAGTTGGCTGCGGCGCTGGAGTTGGCTGCGGCGCTGGAGTTGGCTGCGGCGCTGGAGTTGGCTGCGGCTGCGGAGTTGGCTGCGGCTGCGGAGTTGGCTGCGGCTGCGGAGTTGGCTGCGGCTGCGGAGTTGGCTGCGGCATTGGCGTTGGCGTTGGCTGTGGAGTTGGCTGCGGCTGCGGAGTTGGAGTTGGCTGCGGAGTTGGAGTTGGAGTCGGCGTTGGCGTTGGCGTCGGCTGCGGAGTTGGAGTCGGAGTTGGCGTTGGCGTCGCTGTTGGCCTTGATTTAGGGAGTGCTACACCTTTATTCCAGACCAGTTTCTTGCCGCTTTTTATACAGGTGTATTTGAGGTTACCGCTAACTTTGATAGATCCAGCCTTAGTACAACTTTTACCTGAGAGGCCCGCTGGAAGGGCGGCCTGTAATGGCATCACTATTCCTAGCAGCAAAAGAAAGCTTAGGATCCAAGAGATGCGCACTCGCATATAGAAAAAAATAGCAGATTTCTCGGGGTATTTGAAGTACTTCCTCTACTTTAATAAGTGGCAATTAGTGCCTAATCTCATGTACAGCACATGAGTGAGGTGTGCCAAGAGATATCCCACCAAGCCTAAAGGACAGTGTGCATCGGTGGTGTAACTGTGAGTAGATAGAAAGGGAACTTCTCCACAGTTTCCCCCATCAAATCTGTACCGCGATAGCAGAGTGCGCACTCTTAGCGGCATGAGAGAGATAACTGAGAATACGCAACTCACTACTAGCAGATCTGCATTTTATGGCCTATTTCCTCGTCTGAAAAATGGTGTCTATATCAGTGGAGTATCAGGCGATAAAGAGAGTTCGATTCACGTAGCTACATCCACCCATGCAATTGAAATCTTCCATGGTGGCGCTCGCGCAATAATCGCCCAACTCAATGGCTCACAAACCCCTGATCAAATTAGTGAGATTTTATCGGCACCGATTGAGGTAATTGACCAAGTGCTGACTCAACTGAGTGCTGCAAACCTCATCGATACGGTAAAAAATACAATTACATTGCATAATCGATTCCAATCCATTATTGCAGCTCGTGCTGCACATACCAAGGATCAATCACTTGATGCAGCATTTAGCCAGTTACAAAAGAGATTGGCACCAGAGTTAGCACAGGTAACGTGGATAGATGGCGTCAATGACGGTGGTGTAGAACTCTTATCGAGAAGACAAAACTTTAGTATCGAAATCTTTGGAAGCTCGCGCACAGCAACTCTCATCTGTTCGATACTTCTCGCTAGTGGAGTGACAAATACACGCTTTGCACTGAGTGCAACACGAGAGCATCCAACTATTAGAGATAGTGATTTAGGTACCGGCGCGTTACGTATGAGTGATATCGGTCTAAATTTTCGTGGGCGAGTTGAGGAGCTCTCTCGTGAGTGGTCTCTCTTTCCAGTCGCATCCACACCTGGCTCGATTCACAAACCTACTCCGGATGTGGTCCACGATCGGACACTGCGGATCGTCGTCGGTGGCTATGAACCCGAACTCATCGAGCACTTTACGCGCGATGGAAACGACTACCTGCTTGTAGAAAGGGGCGCTGGAGGGGTTGCTGTGTGTGGGCCATTAGTTCAGCCAGGCACAACTCCCTGCCTACAGTGTTTGGCATTAGCTGCCGAAGAAAGGTTCGGTAGCTTCCACGGTCAGTTAAGGGCGACCCATGGGACAAGTGAGGAGTTACCTATTGCGATCGCGCATCAATTAGCAGCGATCACGGCTCATGCAGTCTTGCGCTTGATTGATACGGGGGATTCACCACTTAAAGGAGCCCAGATTCATTTGGAGTATCTCCAACCTTTCACTCCAAAGCTCAATCGGTTTTCACGCCATCCACAGTGCAGATGTACGTGGGGTGAAAGTAGGACCACAAACATTGAGGGATATACACAAGAGGCTTTGGAATAAAAGAGATATCGATGGAAAGACAGAAGACTTGACTACCCAATCAACCCACAATCTAGGAGGAGTAATGGACGGATTCTTGGCACGTTGTATAAAGATGGAGATCTCACTACGTGATGAATTAACTCGAGCCCATAAGAGCTTTTTCCAACGACTACGTGATGAACGTGGTGATGTTCCAGGATGGGTACTTGTAGTTCTCATGACTACAGGACTTGTTACGGCTATTTGGACGATTGCTGCGCCACGTTTAACGGCAATTCTGAAAAACTCATTAGATGCCATGAATGGAATCCGTTAAGACAAGGAGGATAAATGTGTCTCAAATACTAAAAAGAAGAATAGTAAAAATAAGAATACTAAAAAGGAGTTGTACAAGGCTTAAAGATGAAAGAGGTAATGTCGAAAGTTCGATGGTACTTATTCCGCTACTCATTCTCTTTCTCATAGGTATCGAACTGATAGTTGCCACTAATCTGCGTAATAGTGATGCCGCCCTTGCTCAGGGTGAGGCATCGGCTCGAGCGATTAGCGGTCAGATCCTCCCTAGTGATGAAGTGATCGAGCTCGACTCCTCTGACCGTTTCGCTCACATTCGACTACTGATTACGCGCCGTCGTTCCACTCTTCCCCAGATTGTGCCGGGCTTGATCGCCTTGATAGGTGGCTCACCCTCGACTGATGTGAAAGGTATTGCGATTATGGAGCCAACAAATTGATAGTGGGTGGTCTTCACGGCCTGAGAAAGAGAGTGAGGAGCGAGAGCGGAAGTGCGATTGTTGAGTTTGTAGTCCTAGCGATCCCACTTTTTATCCCAATCTTTATCTATCTCAATCTCTTTGCATCGGTGAGTGGAAACGAAGCAATTGTAAGGACCTTGGCCCGTGAAGGTCTGCGTGCATATGTTGCCAGCAGTAATGATCACGCTGGGCGTGAAGTATCTGAGCAGGCAATTTCAATTATTGCTACGCAATTGGGGTTGGTGCAGGGAGAGATAAATACCTTGTCGTTGCGCTACGAGTGCTCGCACAGTCCATGTCTATCTGCAGATGGACGGATTCGATTGACAGTTTCATATATTGATGAACAGTCACGTCGCAGGATTATCGCTTCGGCCCAGGAGCATATTTCTCCATGGATGTGAAAAAAATATTTCATACAAGATTGAGCGATGAACGTGGCTCAATTAGCGTTGTAATTATTGGCTTATTTATCATTACGCTCGCCTGCTTGATGGTAATGACCGATGTTGCAACAGTCTTAGTTGCTAAACGCTCGTTAGCGCAGGCTACAGAAGCTGCGGCCCAGCGAGGTGTGCACTCTCTCGATAAGGCGGCGTATTACACGGGCAAGGGCACAATGTTTACCGGACCACTTGCAGTGGCTACTTCACGAGAGAGCGCACCGATTCCAATCAACTGCAACCAAGCAGTTGTTGAGGTAATGCTCGAGCTTCGCAACTGGAGCAATGATGATGGGACAATGAAGCGGCATGAGCTACAGGGGATTGTTTTGACAGATTTAGAGTGTGATGGGACAACTCTTGAGATCTCAACATATTCACAAGTAAAACTCCCATTTACGCTGCCTTTTTCATCCATGGATTCAGCGATCCTTACTTCGACTGTCGGTACGACTAACCAAGTGCAAGAAGGCTTCTATCTCTTCGGGGTTCGCCTGCACTAATCGCACTGGGCTATCCTTCTTACATGGCCGCACGTGAATATGGATTAGAGATCGATGGTATCGATGCGACCCTACTTTCCATTGAAAAAGTCCTTGATCTTCCTAAATTGCGTGCACTTTCAGTCGTGCTTGAGGAAGAGGCGGGGGTAGTCAATCTCTGGAATGACCCAGAGAATGCACAGAAGGTGACGAGCCGACTCTCTCGTGTGCAGGCTGAGATCAATAAGTTGACTGGGCTTCGCAGACGAGTTGAGGATCTGCCTATTCTCTTTGAGCTAGCTGCAAGTGAGCCGGATGGAAGTGCCAAGGCCGATGCCGAGCGTGAGTTAGATTCAGTAAAGAAATCGATTGGTGAGTTAGAGGTACAGACATTACTCAATGGTGAATACGATGACCGCGATGCATTAATAACGATTCGTTCAGAGGCTGGTGGTGTTGAGGCCGCTGATTGGGCCGAGATGATCATGCGTATGTATCTACGCTATTGCGAGCGACATAATTTTTCAGTAGACGTGTTAGAAACCTCATATGCAGAGGAGGCGGGAATCAAATCCACAACATTTCGTGTCAGTGCGCCATATGCATATGGAACTCTCTCGGTTGAGCAGGGCACGCATCGCTTAGTTCGAATCTCACCCTTTGATAGTCAGAGCCGTCGCCATACATCCTTTGCTGGTGTTGAAGTTGTACCAGTTGTTGAGCAGAGCGATCACGTTGAGATTGATGAGAAAGAGGTGCGTGTGGATGTGTATCGCTCCTCAGGTCCAGGAGGTCAGGGCGTAAACACCACAGACTCAGCGGTACGCCTTACGCATATCCCAACTGGAATCGTGGTCTCCTGCCAAAACGAGCGCTCACAGATTCAAAATAAGGCAACGGCGATGGCGGTACTGCAATCAAAGTTGTTAGAGCGCCGTCGACAAGAAGAGTTGGCAAAAATGAATGCGCTCAAGGAGGATAACTCGGGCTCATGGGGTAATCAGATGCGCTCGTATGTGTTGGCGCCGTATCAAATGGTCAAAGACCTGCGCACCAATTATGAAACGGGAAATACTTCAGCAGTTCTAAATGGTGAGATTGATGAGTTTATCGAGGCGGGGATTCGCTGGCGTCGTAGCTCGTAGGGTTACGCACCGTTTCAACCACTCGCTCAGAGATTCGCTCAACTATTGAGTTCAGTAGCAGCCCAAATATCGCCTTAATCACAGGATTTCACAGGCTCATCTGCGCGTTAGATGAGCCTGTTTTCACAATCCATCCATAAACTATCCCCATAGTGCTCTCGTCACAATTACTCGTGGGCCTGGATTAGCTTTGGGAGATTGAGATGATTCGCTTTGAGAACGTCACCAAGATCTACCCAGGTCAGGAGCGGGCGGCTCTTGACTCGGTAAATCTTGAGGTCATCAAGGGAGAGTTTGTTTTCCTTGTGGGTCTATCGGGCTCAGGCAAATCAACTTTCCTGCGTCTTATCCTGCGCGAGGATCGTCCAACCTCCGGGGTCATTCATGTGGCAGGTAAGGATTTAGGAACACTTGCCAACCATAAAGTCCCAGAGCTTCGTCGCCAGGTGGGCACCGTTTTTCAAGACTTTCGTTTGCTTCCAAACAAGACCATTACTGAGAATGTCGCATTCACTCTGCACGTGCTGGGATATTCCCAGAAAGAGATAAACCGAGAAGTCCCCGAGGTACTAGAGCTTGTTGGCCTAGAAGATAAGGGTGATCGCCTACCATCTGAGATCTCAGGTGGTGAGCAACAGCGTGTGGCGATTGCCCGTGCTTACGTGAGCCGCCCATCGATTCTCATCGCCGATGAGCCCACAGGAAACCTAGACCCTGCAACGAGTGTTGGAATCATGAAGCTCCTTGATCGGATCAATCGTGAGGGAACGACTGTTTTGATGGCCACACATGATTCAGGGATCGTCGATCAGATGCGCAAGCGTGTCATCGAACTCGATTTAGGCCATGTTATCCGCGACCAGGCACGTGGCGTCTATGGTTACACCGGATAAAGGAGCATAGCTATGCGCGCGCGCTTTCTTGTGAGTGAAGTCGGAATTGGTCTTCGCCGAAATCTAACAATGACCTTTGCCGTCATCGTCACCACAGCGATCTCTCTATCCTTACTTGGCGTTGGGCTTCTAGCTAACGCCCAGGTCGGTGCGATGAAGGATTATTGGTATGACAAGATCGAAGTCTCGGTCTTTCTCTGCGGCTCTCTCTCTGAGTCCCCATCATGCTCTGGAGGAGTTGTCACATCTGGGCAGCGACTTGCAATCCAGCAGGATATTCAAGAGATGGCCTCGGTCGAAAGCGTATTTTATGAATCACAGTCACAGGCCTTTGAACGCTTTCAGGAGCGCTTCAAAGATTCGGCTATCGCTGCAAATGTAACTGCCGATCAGCTCCCAGAGTCATTTCGCGTCAAACTAAAGGATCCAACTCAGTTCGCCGTGATCGTGAGTGCATTCTCAGGCCGTCCAGGTGTCGATGTAGTGCAAGATCAACGCAGTATCTTAGAGAAGTTTTTTAAGCTTCTAGAAGTACTTCGTAACGGTGCTCTCTTGGTTGGACTGGCATCCGTGCTCACGGCCGCGTTATTAATCAGTAACACGCTTCGGATCGCTGCCTTCAATAGGCGTCGTGAAACGGGAGTCATGAAGTTGGTCGGTGCATCCTCTTGGTCTATCCAACTCCCATTTCTTCTTGAGGGAGTTATTTCAGCGATCATTGGTTGGGGGTTAGCAACTGGATTACTGGCTGGCCTCAAAGGTGTCGTCGACTCAAGGGTGGCACCACTGCTTACATTCACTAACTTTTTTGGTTGGAATGAAGTATGGGTGGCATCGGGCTATCTTCTTGCCGCAGGTCTATTTGTATCTACTGTTGCATCACTGATTACGTTGCGCCGATACCTAAAGGTCTAATTACGCCTTGCAGGCCCGCAATATTCACGCTTTCACCTTGCTAATCAACGCTTAAACCACCATCGCCTTGATGAGAGAATAGGGGCCGTGGTTCAACGGTGGACCCAGCAGAGGCAGAGAGCCTTTGCATACTCGTTAGGGCGGTGATGCGGTCATGGTTAAAGAGGTGGGCCGCAAGGTCATCGCTCAGAACAAGAAGGCACGTCACGATTATTCAATCGAGGATGTCTTTGAGTG
>JABMMN010000005.1 GCA_013205535.1 Candidatus Planktophila sp. | reverse complement strand
TGCCGTCTTCATCGGTCAAGGCGAGAATTGCAGCGATCCTTGTACAAGAGGGTTATATCGCTACCTATCGCGTTGAAGATACAGAGAGTGGAGTAGGTAAGAACTTAGTTCTTGACCTTAAATTTGGCCCAAACCGTGAGCGTTCACTCGCCGGTTTGCGTCGTGTGAGCAAGCCTGGACTTCGCGTATATGCAAAGTCAACAGCGCTGCCAAAAGTTCTTGGTGGGCTTGGCGTTGCAATTATCTCAACATCATCTGGACTGCTCACAGACAAGCAGGCCAATAAAAAGGGCGTAGGCGGAGAAGTTCTCGCCTACATATGGTGATCAGATAATGTCGCGTATCGGTCGTATGCCTATCGCCGTCCCTAGTGGCGTCGAAATCACAATTGCAGGCCAGAGCGTCTCTGTGAAAGGTCCGAAGGGATCACTATCACTCAACGTTGCAGAGCCAATTCAAGTTTCACAGACAGAGGGTGTCATCACTATTGTCCGTCCCAACGAAGAGCGGCTAACGCGTGCACTTCACGGCCTATCTCGCACATTGGTTGCCAATATGGTTGAGGGCGTAACGACTGGATACTCGACAACGATTGAGATAGTCGGTGTTGGTTACAGAGTTGCAGAGAAGGGTGCGAACCTTGAGTTCCAACTCGGCTATAGCCACAATATTGATTTTCCTGCACCAGATGGAATCTCATTCAAGGTCGAGTCACCGACAAAGTTTGCGATCATTGGGATCGATAAGCAGGTCGTTGGTGAGACCGCTGCAAAGATAAAGAAGCTTCGTAAGGCCGATCCATACAAGGGCAAGGGCTTACGTATTTCAGGTGAAGTTGTTCGCCGCAAGCAGGGAAAGACGGGTAAGAAGTAATGGCTATTGGTGTAAAGGTCCGCAAAGGTTCGGCGACAAATGCCCGTGCCCGTCGTGCTTTCCGACTTCGAAAGAAGGTATCGGGAACGGCATCACGTCCACGCTTGGTCGTCTCACGCTCATCGCGTCACTTGTTCGTTCAAGTAATCGATGACTCACAGGGTAAGACCCTTGCCTATGCCTCAACAATGGAGGCAGATTTCAGAAACGATAAGGCAGATAAGAGTGCAAAGGCAAAGGCGATTGGTGCATTAATTGCAACACGCGCTAAGAGTGCTGGAGTCTCAACGGTTGTCTTCGATCGTGCTGGCAACAGATATCACGGACGCATTGCAGCAGTCGCTGATGGTGCACGAGAGAATGGATTGGAGTTCTAATGGCTACTAATCCAACTACAGCAGCTCCTGGCTCGAATGATCGCGCAGGTGCTGGTAAGGGTCGTGGCGAACGCCGCGAGCGTCGCGATGACCGTGAAAAAGAGAAGAACCCATTCATGGAGCGCGTTGTATTCATCAACCGCGTATCTAAAGTCGTGAAGGGTGGACGTCGTTTCTCATTCACCGCTCTGGTTGTCGTCGGTGATGGCAATGGGCAGGTCGGTATCGGCTACGGAAAGTCCAAGGAGGTCCCGCAAGCGATTTCAAAGGCAGTTGAAGAGGCAAAGAAATCCTTCTTCACTGTCTCGCGTATCCAAGGGACTATTCCTCACTCAGTACAGGGTGAGACCGCAGCTGGCGTAGTGCTTCTTCGCCCAGCAAGCCCTGGTACTGGAGTAATCGCTGGTGGTCCAGTGCGTGCAGTACTTGAGTGCGCAGGTATCACAGATGTTTTGACCAAGTCACTTGGATCTAACAATGCGATCAACATGGTTCATGCAACCGTTGCCGCTTTGAAGATGCTTGAGAGCCCGGCACAGATTGCCGCACGACGTGGACTTGCATTAGAGGATGTAGCACCAGCTGCAATCATCCGTGCTTCACAGATTACGGTAGGTGCCTGATGCCACGTTTGAAGGTAACTCAGATTCGCTCAAAGGTCGGAAATAGACCAGAGCAACGCCACACGCTACGTTCGTTGGGCTTAAAGCGCATCAACGATGTCGTCGTACAAGAAGACCGTCCAGAGATCCGTGGGATGGTCAACTCAGTTCGTCACTTAGTCAAAGTCGAGGAGGTTGAATAACCATGACACTCAAACTTCATCATCTTCGTCCAGCCCCAGGTGCCAAGAAAGCCAAAACTCGTAAGGGTCGCGGTGAGGCATCAAAAGGTAAGACTGCAGGTCGTGGTGGCAAGGGAACTCGTGCCCGTAATCAGGTTCGTGCAGGCTTTGAAGGTGGGCAACTACCTCTCGTCATGCGTCTTCCTAAGCTGCGCGGCTTCAAGAATCCAGCACGTATTGAGTACCAGGCAGTGAACGTCTCGACTATCAACGCCCTCTTTCCAAAGGGTGGCGATGTAACGGTTGCAGATCTGATTGCAAAGGGTGCAGTACGTGACTCTCTTCCAGTGAAGGTGCTTGGCAATGGCGATATCGAAGTAAAGGTAAACCTCACCGCACATGCATTCTCATCTTCGGCAGTCGATAAAATCACAGCCGCTGGTGGTAAGACAACCGTCCTGTAGTTGAACCAAACTTTTATCAGATAGAGAAACGAGGAGAAGACCAATGCTTTCAGCCTTTGCGATGGCCTTTAGGACACCGGATCTACGTAAGAAGATCTTCTTCACTCTCTCCATCATGGCTCTGTTTCGCTTTGGCTCGGTTGTACCGACTCCTGGTGTCTCCTACGGAAACGTCCAGCAATGTTTGGCGGGCCAGGAGACCGGTGGTCTCTTTGGTCTGATCAACCTTTTCAGTGGTGGAGCATTGATTCAACTATCAGTCTTTGCTCTTGGCATCATGCCTTACATCACTAGCTCGATCATCATTCAGTTGCTTACCGTGGTAATCCCTCGATTTGAGACTCTCAAAAAGGAGGGTCAGTCAGGCACTGCAAAGCTAACCCAATACACACGCTACCTAACGATCGGTCTTGCAGTCTTGCAGTCGACGGGTTTGATCGCAGTTGCTCGCACACCAGGACGACTAATCCCAGGCTGCGAACTTGCAATCGTCCCCGATACATCGTGGTCGCGAATCATCACAATGATCTTTGTAATGACCGCTGGAACATCGGTAATTATGTGGCTAGGTGAGCTCATTACTGATCGTGGTGTCGGTAACGGTATGTCTATCTTGATCTTCACATCTATCGCTGCAGGTTTTCCAAGCCAGTTGTGGTCTATCAAACTTCAAAAGGGATGGTTCGCCTTCCTCTTCGTTATGGCAGTGGGAATTGTGGTCGTTGCAGCAGTGGTCTTCGTTGAACAGGCTCAGCGCCGTATTCCAGTGCAGTACGCCAAGCGCATGGTTGGTCGCCAGGCATATGGTGGGACTAGCACTTATATTCCCATCAAAGTCAACCAGGCCGGTGTCATCCCTGTAATTTTCGCCTCTTCACTGCTTTATATCCCCTCGTTGATTGTGAACTTTACTAACTCTCAAGCGGCATGGGCCGTATGGATAAGCCGAAACTTTGTCAACGGAGATAATCTGATCTACGTAATCTCCTATGCCACGCTCATTATCTTTTTCACTTACTTCTACGTTGCGATTACTTTTAATCCAGAAGAGGTTGCAGATAATATGAAGAAGTACGGTGGATTCATCCCAGGTATCCGTGCAGGCCGGCCAACCGCTGAGTATCTGCAGTATGTACTCTCACGAATCACCGCACCTGGTTCGCTCTACCTAGCATTGGTTGCAGTCATTCCAATCGGTGCCCTCGTTATATTCGGTGCAACCCAGAACTTCCCATTTGGTGGAACCGCTATCTTGATCGTCGTTGGTGTAGGCCTTGATACTGCAAAGCAGATTGAGTCACAGTTGCAGCAGCGTTCCTATGAGGGATTCCTGAAGTAATGCGCCTTGTCCTGGTAGGACCACCAGGTGCTGGTAAGGGTACGCAGGCACAATTCCTGGCTGCTCACTACTCCATTCCACACATCGCGACAGGGGATATCTTCCGGGCGAATTTGAAGGCAGGGACTGCCCTTGGTCTCAAAGCTAAAGCCTTTATGGATAGTGGCGAACTCGTCCCAGATGCAGTGACAAATGAGATGGTCAAAGAGCGTCTTCTTGGGGCAGATCTGGAGAAGGGTTTTCTTCTCGATGGGTTTCCTCGCAACGTCCTTCAAGCGCAAGTACTGCGAGCCAATTTAGCGCAGAAAAATAGCCCACTCACAGCGGTTCTTGAGCTCTCGATTGATAACGCGCAGATCATCTCTCGTTTATCCAGTAGGCGCACATGTAAAGAGTGTGGCCTTCCCACTAGTGCACAAGAAAAGTGTCCCGCATGTGGAGCCGATCTCTACCAACGCGAAGATGATCGCATAGAGGTCATCACTCGCCGTCTTGAGGTCTATGAAGAGCAGACCTCTCCCATCATCGCTTTCTATCGTAGCCAGGGCCTACTCATAACCGTGAGTGCATTGGGAAGCGTCGAAGAGATCACTCAACGGGCGATATCAGCGCTCGGCGCTGATTCTTAAGCGATATTTATGCCGATTCAGATTAAAACCCTCGATCAGTTGAAGGTCATGCGTCGCGCCGGTTTGGTCGTAGCCCAGATGCACCAAGTAATCCGTGATGAGATCAAAGTTGGGATGCGAACCGATGCCCTGGATGTGATCGCCGCCGCAGTGATCAAACGTGCCGGTGCAACATCAAATTTCTTGAATTATCACGGCTTTCCTGCGGTGATTTGTATCTCGATCAACGATGAGATCGTTCATGGTATTCCGGGATCACGAATAATCAATGATGGTGATCTTGTCTCTATCGACTGTGGTGCCATTATTGAGGGCTGGCATGGCGATGCCGCCTTTTCAATCGGTGTCGGAACAGTGAGTGCGCAGGATCAAAGACTCATGGATATCTGTGAAGAGTCCATGTGGCGTGGTATCGCAGCGGGAGAAAATGGTGCCAAGCTCACCGATATTGGTAGTGCAATCGAGCAGTACACGAACTCGCAGGGCACATTTGGAATCCTGCGTGAGTATGGCGGGCATGGCATAGGAACAGAGATGCACCAAGAGCCTCACGTTCTCAACTTTGGCAAAGCGGGTCAAGGTCCAGAGATAACCCCTGGATTAGTTTTAGCGATCGAACCTATGATCACTAGTGGCTCTGAGCGCACCAAAGTATTGAGCGATGATTGGACCGTGGTCTCAGTTGATGGCTCTCGCGGTGCTCACTTTGAACACTCCTATGCGATCTGTCCCGATGGCAAAGCCTTCGTCCTGACTGCCGTTGATGGGGGTAGGGCCCAACTGGGGCGTCTTGGTGTGGAGATATCGGAATTGCTTCGATAGTTACCGTCTTGTTATCTATATGACTTTCCATCAGATGGAATAACGAGTAGATTTTGGATAGCCCCACCCTCGGGGAAATAAACGATGGAGATTTAAATGAAGAGTTTTTCACGTATTGCTGCTGCACTGGCAGTTGCCTCACTTCTCGTAACTAGCGCAGGTATTTCCCATGCAGCTGTTAAGCCTGCCTTCAAGGCAACTGTTGGGGATGACTGCACAGCGGCATCGATCGGCAAAACCGCTGCAGGTCGCGGAGTAGATGGAACAGATTTGACCTGTCTAGTTGTTACAACTGGCTCATATAAGGGAATGAACAAGTGGTGGTACAAAGATGTGAAGCCACTCAATAAGATTGATTGGACCGTCCCTGCAAATCCAGGCGGATATTCACTTACAAGTAATGCAATCAGTGACACACTTAAAGCCGAAGGACTTCTCTCAGAGTACACATCTACATTCAAGCCAGGTGCCGGTGGCTCTGTTGGTCTTGGAGCTTTCCAGGAGATTAAGGGTAAGCCTGAGGCTGCCTTGGTCGTTGGAATCGCACTAACAGGTGGCATGTACTCGAATAAATCTCCACTTAATCTTCTATCATCAACGCCTATCGCTAAAGTCTTGCGCGAATACGATGCGATTGTTGTCCCGGCATCATCTAAGTACCGCACACTCAATCAGCTAATGGATGATTTGAAGGCTAAGCCAAACGGTGTCGCTATCGCAGGTGGCAGCAAGGGCGGAATCGATCATCAGGTAATCGGTCTACTTGCACAAAAAGCAGGAATCGATCCAACTAAGTTGAATTATGTTGTCTTCTCTGGTGGGCCAGAGGTCATTACTTCGGTCCTGAGTAACTCTACCCAGGTTGGAATCTCAGGTTCATCTGAGTTTGCCGCCTTTGTCGCCTCAGGAAAACTACGTGTTCTAGGTGTCTCATCGGCAAAGGCCCTCAAAGGCTTCAAAGGTAAGACCTTTACTTCCCAAGGGTATGACCTTGTCTATGGAAACTGGCGTGGAATCATGGCACCGGCCGATATTTCAGCGGCCGATCGCCTTAACTTCATAAAGGTTATCGACATCATGCACATATCCCCTTCATGGCAGGCACAGCTCGTAAAGAACAACTGGGATAACGAGTTCGCAGCAGGTAATGCCTTCAAGACATTTCTTGAAAAGCATATCCCAGAGATCAATGCAGTAATGAAGGGTCTTGGCATCTAAGTTGATCTTTCAAAAGATCTCAAAGCAAGGTAAGGGAGAGCTCGCATTTGCGGGCTCTCTCTTCTTGCTTGGAGTCTTTGTCGCATGGGATACCTCAAAGATGGATATCCCACAGGATAATTCAATAATCAGCCCTCAAACATTTCCATATATGGTTGCAGCATTTGCATCACTCGTTGGCTTGGCACTCATTATAAATATATTGCGTGGTAACTACGGTGTGCCAGATGGTGATGCCCCAGGAGATCCATTTACCCCGCTGAATCTGCGGACAATGGTGATCGTCTCAACTGCGATTGCCCTACATGTCATTCTGCTCGAGATTGCAGGCTATATCGTGGCAGCGATTGCCTGCTTCTGGGGTGTGGCATATGGTTTTGGCTCTCGCAAGCCCCTGAAAGATTTAGGTATCAGTACCGTGTTTGCACTCATTGTCTATTTTGCTTTTACTCAAGGCTTAAATATTAATCTGCCTTCAGGTTTCTTTGAAGGGATTCTTAGTAATGGCAAATAATTTCGCTATGTTGTTAGATGGTTTCCAAACCGCCTTCACACCAACTAATTTAATGTTTGGTCTACTTGGGACTTTCCTTGGGACCCTAGTCGGGGTTTTGCCAGGAATCGGACCAGCACTGGCTATTGGTCTTTTATTGCCAATAACTATGACGGTAAACCCAACATCTGCATTGATTATGTTTGCCGCCATTTACTACGGCGCAATGTACGGCGGCTCTACAACCTCGATTTTGCTCAATACTCCAGGCGAAAGCGGCTCTGTCATCACCGCCCTTGAAGGCAACAAGATGGCTAAAGCAGGGCGAGCAGGTGCCGCCCTTGCAACGGCCGCTATCGGCTCATTTGTCGCAGGGACGATAGCCACATTACTACTGGCCTTTGGTGCACCAGCCATGGCCGAGCTCGCTCTAACGATTCAGCCTGCCGGTTATTTAGCACTGATCATTCTCGCCTTTGCAACCGTTGGAACTCTGCTTGGATCATCTCGTATCCGTGGCCTTGTCGCCTTATCTGTGGGCTTAGTTATTGGACTCATTGGTGCAGATTTACAATCTGGAGCCCTACGTCTTACCTTTGGAAACTTAAATGCCATCGATGGAATTGAGACGGTAACGGTAATCGTTGCCATCTTTGCACTTGGTGAAGCTCTCTATTTAGCGAGCCGTCACACACTAGTTCCGGCCCAAGTCTTGGAGATACGGGGTAAGGCTTGGATGACCAAGGCTGATTTCCAACGCTCATGGAAGCCCTGGCTACGCGGAACGGCGATTGGTTTTCCTCTTGGAGTAGTTCCAGCCGGTGGCTCTGAAGTTCCAACATTTTTATCGTATGGTGTTGAAAAGGCGCTTTCGAAGAACAAGGATGAGTTCGGCAAGGGGGCTATAGAGGGAGTAGCAGGACCTGAGGCTGCAAATAATGCCAATGCTGCAGGTGTGTTAGTGCCAATGCTTGCTCTAGGTTTACCAACATCTGCAACTGCGGCCGTTGTCTTAGTTGCATTTCAATCTTTTAATATTCAACCTGGCCCGATGTTGTTTCAAACTAACCCCGAAATAGTCTGGGGGTTGATAGCCTCATTATTTATCGGTAACTTCTTACTGCTAGTACTTAACCTGCCGCTTATTCGCTTTTGGGTACTTCTGCTAAAGATTCCAAGTCACTATCTCTATGCCGGTATCACCACATTCGCCTTATTGGGTGCTTATGCGCTCAATAACTCCACATTTGATCTACAAGTAGCTCTTGCCATCGGCCTGCTTGGATTCCTCTTCCGCCGCTTTGGTGTGCCAATCACCCCGCTCATTATCGGTGTGATTCTTGGCCCTTTGGCTGAACTTTATTTTAAACGGGCACTACAGATTAGCCAGGGTGATTGGCACATCTTGATTGCAGGTGGGTTTCCAAAGGTTATTTATGGACTCTTATTTCTTGTCATTATTGGGCCGTTAGTGTGGAACTTTAAGAAAAAGTTCGCAGTTAAGAAATAAAATATGTCATCGGAAAGACTCTTACCGTGGGCTAAGCCACTACTACTCTGCTCAACATTAACGCAGGCAACGATCTATGTCCTGCGTCCGATGATTACTTATCGCGCCCTGGAGTTAGATGCCAACGCTGTTCAGGTTGGTTTTATCGCCGCAGTCTATGCACTCTTTCCTATTTTGCTTGCACTGCAATTTGGTCGACTAGTTGGGAAGTTGGGTGAGGGCAAATTTATCATTACTGGAACTTTTACAATGATCTTGACTTCTATACTTTTAGTTTTTGCACATTCGTTATTACTACTTACAATCGCAACCGCGCTTTCAGGTATTGCCCATTTAGCCTGCATGATTGGCGGACAGACGATGGTCGCCCTTCGTACCCCCCGCGAAAACTATGATCGCTACTTTGGCTACTACACATTTAGCGCATCTGTCGGGCATATGACTGGTCCACTTCTTGCAACACTCATTGCGGGCTCTGATGGATCACTCCCCAAGTCAACCTCTAGTGCCTTTTTACTAGGTGCCTTTTTATCTATTGCAGCCCTTGTCCCAGTATTAAAGTGGCGGCGAGAGAGGCCAACGGTGGAGGCTAAATCAAATGTAGATGGAACATATTCGGCCGCGATAAAGCTTGTACGCACCCCTGGGATATTGGCAGCAATCTATATTTCACTTGCGATTTCGGCAACGGCAGATGTATTGGTGGTTTTCTTGCCTCTATATGGAAGTGAGAATAATTTCTCACCGTATGCAGTTGGACTCATTTTGGCGCTGCGCGCTGGTACGACCATGCTTTCTCGTTTCTTTTTGGGCCGCTTAAGTGAACGGTTTACTACGTATCAATTATTGCTCTGGAGCACACTTATTTCAGTTGCAGCCTGTGCGGCTATGGCATTTGCAAAGACACCGATTTCATTAGCAGCAGTTGTCTTCATTGCAGGATTTTCATTAGGAATCGGACAGCCATTAACGATGTCATTAGTTTCGCAAAAAACTCAGGCAGATGAGAGAGCAATGGCAGTCTCGGCCCGCTTGCTAGGTAATCGTTTAGGCCAGTTCATGGTTCCGGCAACGGCCGGTCTGATCGCTACGGCATCAGGTGCGGGGGCCGTCTTTATCGGACTTGCGATCTTGCTCGCAAGCTCGGTTTTCAGCGTAAAACGTGAATAGGTGTGGTCCGAGTTACACCATTGTCATTCAAATAGCCCGATTTTGCCTATTTCTGCCCCGCCCTCTAAACTACAACTTCGCTTGTTTCACGGCTTAACAGAGGATGTGGGTACAGATTGGCTAGCAAAGACGGCGCCATCGAAATGGAAGGCACCGTTTCTGAAGCTTTACCTAATGCAATGTTTCGGGTGGAACTAACTAATGGACATAAAGTCCTCGCTCATATCAGCGGAAAGATGCGCAAGAACTACATTCGCATCTTGACGGCTGACCGTGTGATCGTGGAAATGAGTCCGTATGACCTTACCAAAGGTAGAATTATTTACAGTTATAAGTAACTAAGGAGCACAACGACATGAAGGTTAATCCAATCGTGAATAAGATTTGCGATAAGTGCAAAGT
>JABMMN010000024.1 GCA_013205535.1 Candidatus Planktophila sp. | reverse complement strand
CAGGTGCGCTACCAGCTGCGCCACAGCCCCAATTCCTTGAGAAGAGCAAACCTTACCCCATGAATTAAGCGGTGGTTGCGCCGCTTTCTTCACCGTAGACAGGTTCTGGGATGCTGCCGGCGTTATGTTCAATTAAATTCCACTGACGTGTATTGCGTTCAAGAATCGACCATGATGCATTTGAGAGTCCACCTATAACACCCCAGTGTGAAAGTGGAAGTTGTAAAAGATGGCCTAAGACACAGCGTGCAGTACCACCGTGTGTTGCAACGATCAATAGTTGATCGTTCTTTGCCTCTAGCACTTGATTGATGACTCCCACTGCACGCGCTGCAACCTCGCTACGTCGCTCACCCGTTGTACCAGCCGGATTGTCTTCACCATCTATCCAACGAATGAAGTTTTGAAAATCCTGCGCACGATTTTCAGTACCTGTCTTACCCTCCCATAAGCCACCATTAGTCTCACGTAAATCCTTAAATGGTGTAACTGTGAGATTTACAAGGTTGGCTAATGCCTGTGCTGTTTCGTAGGCGCGACCTAAATCACTTGAGATGATCGCAGTGGGATTCATGCCCGCTAAAATCTCCGCAGCATGTTGCACCTGATAGCGGCCAACATCGTTGAGTGGAATATCTGAGTGACCTTGAAAACGGTTGACCATATTCCAATCGGTCTGGCCATGACGCCATAAAAGTACGCGATTACCGGCCATGGAGGGCAGCTGCTTTCACAGCATCTAAATCAATTGTTGGACAGTCATTCCACAGTCGATCGAGCATGTAGTACTCACGAAGCTGCGGGCTTTGGATATGCACAACCAAATCTGAGTAATCAAGCAGGATCCATTCTGCACCTTTTTCTCGGCGTGCAGGCTTTTCTCCGATTGCGATCAATTGTCGTTCGACCTCATCAGCGATGGCATCGACCTGTAAGAGGTTTTGTCCGGTAGCGATGAGAAAGACCTCACTGAGAACCATCTGTTCTGATAAATCGATAGCCACGAGATCAGTCCCAATTTTCTCAATAACGGCAGATGCTGCAACTTGTGTGATTTCAAGAGTTCGGGGACTAATTGTCATAGAGCCTATTCTCGCGCATGAATGCAGCAACTTCCTCCGGTAACTCAGTACTCAGGCCAGCACGGATGGCAGTTGATGACACATCAAGGGCCGCTAAATCGATTCCATGTGAAGCAAACCCTGGACGATCAACGCAGATGATTGAGACCATTGTGTGCAACTCCTTAGCCCGGTGCCACTGATCGATTTTTGAGTATGCATCTGCGCCCATGATGAGAAATATCTCATCGTTGGGATAGGTAGCACGCACCGCTTCAACGGTATCAATGGCATAACTTGGACCTTCACGTAAAATCTCAATCGGGCTCACCTCAACTTGAGAGGCGATCTCATCCGGCAGGGTTGAAAGCGCTAACTGACACATCGTGCGGCGATCTGGACCATTTGCTTTTGGCTCATTATCTCTCAGTAAAGGTCGGCCAGCTGGAACAAGAATTAAGTGGTCAATTATCTTTCTCTCAATAAGTTGGCGTATGAGGTGTAGGTGACCATTGTGAATCGGATCGAAGGTTCCGCCATAAATACCAACTCGGGACAAATTAATCCCGGTCTAAACGAAGAGCCAGATAGAGAAAGAGTATGAAAATCCCGAAAGTGACAAGCCCATAAGCAATTGCTGGCATTGGGAGTTCACGAACAAACTCAGCGGCGACTTGACTCATGAGGACATCTTACTACCCACCAGCTAACAATTCTTTAAATCCAGCCTCATCTATGACGGGGACACCGATCTCGATTGCTTTGGCCAACTTGGAGCCAGGGTCAGTGCCAACTAAAACATAGCTAGTCTTACTTGAGACGGCTGAGGCGCATTTACCGCCACGAGAGATTATCGCCTCAGCAATTGAATCGCGGGAATAATTCGCGAGTCCACCGGTAACAACAAAGGTCAATCCTCTGAGAGTCTGTGGCAGTTGGGTGATAACTTCTTGCTGCATGCGCACACCCGCAAGAGACCATTTAGAAATGATCTCTTGATGCCAATCGAGACCGAACCATTCGATGATTGAGTCGGCAATCGTTGCTCCAAGGCCATCGATTTCGGATAAGTCCGCTGCAGTTGCCTTCGATATTTTTTCAATCGAACCACAGTGCGTTGCCAGAGCTTGGGCGGCAGTCGGGCCGACATGGCGAATAGAAAGTGCAACTAGAACACGCCACAAAGGTTGCTTCTTTGCCTCTGTGAGAGCTACCAAAAGTTTTTCTGCATTTTTTCCAGTTTTCAGCGCAGTCTTACCGTCTCTCTTCAAAAAGAACTCGGATGAAGCGAGCTTGTCCCTCGTTACATCAAAGAGATCTGATTCATCGATGATGATCTTTGCATCTAGTAGCGCGCTCGCTGCCTCATAGCCCAGGACATCTATATCAAGGGCTGCGCGAGATCCAATGAAGTAGATACGCTCACGCAACTGCGCTGGACAGCTACGAGCATTTGGACAGCGAATATCGACATCGCCCTCTGAAATTGCACGAAGGGTTGATCCACACTCAGGACAGTGTGTGGGCATCACAAATGCACGTTCGCTCCCAGTGCGTACCTCAATAACGGGAGCTAAGACTTCAGGAATGACATCACCTGCCTTGCGGATCACCACAACATCTCCGATGAGAACGCCTTTTCTAAGAATCTCTGCGGCGTTATGCAAGGTGGCATTCGTTACGGTCGAGCCTGCAACTTTGACCGGCTCCATGAAAGCAAATGGTGTGACACGTCCCGTGCGCCCAATACTGACCTTTATGTCGAGTAATCGAGTAGTGACTTCCTCTGGCGGATATTTAAATGCGATCGCCCATTTTGGTGCCCTTGAAGTAAAACCTAACTGTGCTTGGGACGCTGTCGAATCTACCTTGATCACGACGCCATCGATTTCATGTTCAACATCGTGGCGGTGAAGCTCGTAATACTGAATGTACTTTTCAACCTCAGCGCGAGTCGCACAGAGTGTAAAGCGATCACTTGTCGGTAGGCCGAACTCCTTAAGTGAAGAGTAAGCACCACTCTGTGAATCAAAAGTGATTCCCTGGCGCGCTCCGATTCCATGCACAACGATGGATAGTGGCCGAGATGCACTCACTCTGGGATCCTTCTGGCGCAACGAGCCGGCGGCGGCATTACGGGGATTAGCAAAGAGAGGTTTTCCCAACTCCTCCAGACCCTCATTGAGTTCGTTGAAGGCAGCGAGTGGAAAGAATACTTCTCCGCGGATCTCAATCAATGAAGGTGACTTCTCTCCCACCAAGACGTGAGGGAGATTCTTGATCGTCCTAACATTTAGAGTCACATCCTCTCCTGTAGTTCCGTTACCACGGGTTAAGCCCCGGATTAATTGGCCATTCTCATAAGTCAAATTGATTGCAAGGCCATCTACTTTAAGTTCGCAGAGATAAGTTGGTGTGTCTATCTCTTTTTCGACTCGGGCGAACCAGGCAGATAACTCAGCCAAATCAAATACGTTATCAAGGCTCATCATCTTTTCAATATGAT